>JBEBGA010000296.1:0-3951 GCA_040081695.1 Pyrinomonadaceae bacterium | reverse complement strand
TGACAAAGCGTCCAGTGCCAAAAAGTGTTTCGCCGGATCAGCTTATCGGGTTGGTTCGTGAAATGGCAGCGGAGTGCGGTTCGTTCGACGCAGTGGCTTTCTCGGCTCCGGCCCCCGCAGCAAAAGAATTTGACGGGGTGCTGACTAAACTCCCAAATCTGCCTTCACTAGTCGGGATGAATTTGAAAGCTGCTCTCGACGATCTTTTTCATTTGCCCGTAACGATCGAAAACGATGCGACCGCTGCGGGTATTGGCGAAGACTGGATCGGAGCTTCTCAGAATGTCAGCTCATCGGTTTGCGTCACGCTCGGCACCGGCATCGGCGGCGGCATCATTATTAATGGTGAACCGCTTCGCGGGCCCGATGGCACGGGCGGCGAGATCGGCCACATCTGTGTTGAACCTGACGGCCATACGTGCGGCTGCGGCAGCCACGGATGTATCGAGCAATACGCCTCGGCGACCGCCATAGAGCGGATGGCATCTGAAGCAGGAATGAACGTAACGACAGCGGCTCAGGTCTATGGAGCTTGGCAAGACGGTGACGAGCAAGCCAAAACGGTATTCAACGCGATAGGCCGATATCTCGGGATCGTGCTCGCGGGGCTTGCTAATACCCTAAATCCTGAAATGTTCGTCATTTGCGGCGGTGTCACGCAAGGCTGGGACGCTTTTGCTCCTCGCGTCGAAGCCGAATTACTCGCCAGAGCCTATCCCGCCGCAGCCGCGAGGGCTAAAGTTGTTCGCGGCAAACTAGGCGACAACGCCGGATTGCTTGGTGCCGCGAGGTCCGCCTTTCTACGACCATAACCAATATAAAACTAAGCCTTTGAGCATCGGTTTTATACTTGCACAAAAGCCAATGTTCAAGTAAGATAATCGTTTGCTGAGATGCGCGGGAATCGTGTCAAGTGGGTTTCGCACCCACTTTTTCTTTTGGGTTGAAAGTGATGGATAAGCGTCTCATTATCGAGCGGGTTGAAAATATTGCGGCCAAGGTTGCCGTGGACAGCGGCGTCGAATTGGTACACGTCGAGATCGCGGGTATCAAGCACGATATGGTCGTGCGGGTTTATATCGATAAGCCCGAGGGCGTGACGCTTGACGATTGTTCGCGGTTTTCTAAGGCGGCTGAGGAGATCCTCGATGCCGAGGACATCGTTCCATCAAAGTACGTTTTAGAGGTTTCGAGTCCCGGTATCGAACGTGAGCTTTATTCACTGGCGGATTTTGTGAAATTTACCGGCAAACTCGCCAAGGTGAAGACGACAGAGGCGATCAACGGGCAAAAGATATTTGTCGGTAACATTGTCGAGGCAAGCGAAGATCAGATCGTGATCGACGACAGAACGCAAGGGAACATCACCTTTAAATACGATGACGTTGCCAAAGCAAATCTAAAGATCGATCTTGCAAAAGAATTTGGCCGTTAAGACGGCCGTTGAGTGTGAAAGAGTTATGACATCATCCATCGGACAGAGTATAGACCTTTTATGTAGTGAACAGTCGCTTGACCGCGACATGATCATCGAGGCAATGAAAGAAGCCGTTAAGGCGGCCGCCCGCAAGCAGTTTAAGGACAAGACGGGCGACAGCATCCAGGTCGAATGGAATCAAGAGGAAGGCGAGATCGAGGTCTCAGCCGAAAAGACCGTTGTCGAAACTGTCGAAGATCCGCTGACAGAACTCACTCTCGAAGAGGCTCAGGAGCTTGCGGGTGATGAGATCGAGATCGGCGATATGCTGCTCTTGCCGCTCAACCGTGAGGAAATGGGCCGCATTGCTGCACAGACGGCAAAACAGATCCTCGTGCAAAAGGTCCGCGAAGCGATCCGCGAAAAGGTTTACGAGGAATACATCGACCGCAAAGGCGAGCTGATCAACGGTACTGTCAAACGCTTTGAGCGTGGCGATATGATCGTCGATCTTGGCAACAATCTTGAGGCCGTCGTGCCTCGCCAAGAGCAGTCACGCGGTGAGATGTGGAATCAGGGCGAACGCATCCGCGTTGTCATCGCTGACGTTTCGCGTGAGCAAAAAGGCCAGCAGATCATGGGGTCGCGTGCTTCGTCAGAGCTTTTGAAACGGCTATTTGAGATGGAGGTGCCTGAGATCTACGACGAGACCGTTGTTATCAAATCGTGTGTCCGCGAACCCGGCGACCGTGCAAAGATCGCGGTTACATCCAACGAAAAAGATGTCGATCCGGTCGGAGCCTGCGTCGGTATGAAAGGGTCGCGTGTACAGGCGATCATCAAGGAATTACGCGGTGAAAAGATCGATATCATCGAGTGGAGCGAAGAGCCGTCGGTTTTTGCGGCAAACGCTCTGTCACCGGCAAAGGTTTCGCAGGTTCGCATTACCGATATCGATAACCGTCTGATGGAAGTCATCGTCGGCGAGGATCAACTTAGCCTCGCGATCGGTAAGAAAGGACAGAACGTGCGTCTTGCGACACGGCTTGTCGGTTGGGAGATCAAGATCGTCAGCGAAGAGCTGATCAAGCGAGAGATCACCCAGCAGATGGGTAAAATGATGGCGTCTGGCGAGGCTGTTCCGATCACCGCTCTTGAGGGTGTGACCGCACCTCAGGCAGAGACGTTGGCTGAAAAGGGCATTAAAGATGTCGAGGCTCTGGCAGCTGCGTCGGTCGATGATCTGGTCGATTTCCTTGATGTCAGTATGGATCAGGCCGAGTCGATCAAAGCCGCAGCCGGTGAGATCGTCAGAGCCCGCAACGTCGAAATGGGCGTCGAAGAACCTGTTGAAGAAGTGGCAGAAGCAGTTGCCGAACCTGAATTGGCGGCTGAGGAAGTCGTTGCGGAAGATGCTCCGGTTGAAGAAACAGCGACAGAAGAAACTGTTGAGGAGACTGTTGCTGAAGTGATTACTACTGCAGATGCTGAAGCCGAGGCTGAAGCAGCCGCAGAGGAAACTGTCGAAGAAGCTGCGGCAGCCGAAGACGATGCGGACGAAGCAAAAGATGCTTAAGTCTGGGTGATAATTGCCATCGCAAAAATTTCCGGTGGCACGTGAAAGATAAAGTTATTAAATATGGCGATCGGTAAAAGCATTCGAATTTACGACCTTGCAAAAGAGGTCAAGCAGGACACAAAACGTGTGATGGAAGACCTGCGCCGAGAGGGCGTGGATGTCAGCGTTGCGTCCAACTCGGTCCCGTATGAGGTCGCTGAAAAGGTTCGCGGTAAGTATTTTCCCAAGACCGAGGCCGCACCAAAACGAGCGATCAAGGTCATCAAGAAAGCCGCGAAGACAGATGATGCCGTTGCGGAAGCCGATACTTCAGTCGCACCGGATGCTCCTGAGGTTGAGGTAGCACCTGTTGCTGAACCTATCGCTAAGCCCGTTGTTGTCGAGACATCCGCTCCTGTCGCCGCCGAAGAAGAAAAATCCGGCACGGCTTCGACGGTCAAGACACTTACTAAAAAGCCTACTGCCAAACCGGTTGCTGCTGAGGTTGCCGAAGAAACTCCGTCTGAGCCCAAACGCGTCGCTAAGCCAAAGGCTGATGTTACTGAGGAAGTCGCTCCGGTCCAAACAGTAGAGGCTGAGGTCGAAACACCGGCGGCAGTCGAGGTCGAAGAAACTGCTCCGACGCCATCTGTTTCAAAAACAGGCACGACGGTCAAAACTTTAACGCTTACAAAAGATGCTATCGAAAAGGGCATCAAAGCGGGTGACAAGCTTGTAAAAGATGCACCGACGCAGACAGGACGGCTTGTAGCCGAACCGTCACGCGGACGGCCGGGCGACGGCCCTCGCGGGCTTCGCGGAACACCGGGCGAAAATGCCGCTCCGCAGATGACCTATACGCCGCCGGCTGATAACCGCCGCCGTCCGGGTCGTGGTGGAGGTCGCAAGGGAAATGATAAGACGGGCAGATTTGCAGAACGCGATCTCGACGCACCGCAGAAACGCACCCTTGAGG
>JBEBGA010000295.1:0-3961 GCA_040081695.1 Pyrinomonadaceae bacterium | reverse complement strand
CAGCGCGGCCGCCTTCAGCTCGCGCGTGAGGAACAGGTCGTAGGCGCTGCCGCGGCCGACCACGATGCGCGTGCCGGTCCGGTCGACCTCTTCGTTGCCAATGCCGGCGTCTCGATCGACAATGCAAACCTTGCAGTCGCCAAAATTCGTGAATACGCTCGGAGCACCTTTAACGAGCGATCGCTGACCGAGATCGGCAGCTTTGGCGGGATGTTCGCCGGAGCGTTTCCCGAAATGACGGAACCGATACTGGTCGCGTCGGCTGATGGTGTCGGGACAAAGCTCAAGCTGGCGTTTGAGACCGGCATTCATAATACGGTCGGGGCGGATCTCGTAAACCACTGCGTTAACGACATCTTGGTACAAGGCGCAAGGCCGCTGTTTTTCCTAGATTATTTTGCGACCGGAAAGCTTGAGCCCGACACCACGGCCGCGGTCGTCGAGGGAATGGCTAGGGCTTGCCGCGAGAACGGCTGCGTTTTGCTTGGCGGCGAGACGGCGGAGATGCCGGATTTTTATCCGCCGGGTGAATACGATCTGGCGGGTTTTATTGTCGGCGTTGTTGATAAACAACGGGTCATTGATGGCAAATCGATCACTCCCGGCGACGTTGTTCTCGGTATTCCATCGACTGGGTTGCAGACGAATGGCTATTCGCTCGCACGTAAATTGTTTTTTGAGATCGGTGGCCATACTGCCGATTCGTACATCGACGAACTTGGCTCGACCGTCGGCGAAGCATTGCTTGCGACCCACGCCAGCTTTCTGCCGCAGATCGGCCCGCTGCTCGACAGCGGCGTTATCAAAGGCCTCGTCCATATCACCGGCGGCGGTTTTCTCGAAAACATCCCCCGCATTTTGCCTGACGGTGTCTCCGTCGAGATTGAGCGCGGCACGTGGCCCGAGCTGCCAATATTTGGCATGATGCAGCGTCTCGGCAACGTCGAAACACAAGAGATGTTTCGGACGTTTAATATGGGGATCGGGATGGTCGTGGTTTGCGTGCGGGGAGATGTAGCGGACATTATTGGAACTATTGGCGGAGCCAAAGAGATCGGCGTGATCTGCGAAGGCAACAGAGAAGTGACGATCAAATAAATGTACTGAGATATGTCAGACGAACTCTTTAATTCCTACACAAAAAGTAAGCTCAACTTTAAGTCGGTCGCGATCGGTGTAATTGCTTTTGTTGCGCTGTCGAGTGCGGCGTATTTTGTTCATTGGATGAGCAAGCCTGTGCCGCGTCCGGCGGATGATATTTTGGCCGAGCAGATACGCGACAATGCGGTGATGATGCTGCAATTCCGGACGTTTTCGGGCGAAGAGTTTCGCCAGCAGGTGCTTGGCAAAGGGCGGCTTGAGCGGTATGTAAAGGTCAACGACGAAGCGTTTTTTACCTATCCGCCTTCGGAGAAACACGAGTTTGAGGATTTTATCGCCAAAAGCTTTTACGATGTCTCAAAGATCGAATTTGGCACGACCACTGACGGAGTCGTCAAACTTGGCGATTACAAGATACCGTCAGATTACGCCGCACATTTTTTCCGGACGAAACTCGCAAATATCAAAATACCACGCGAGACGACGCTTACATTTCCGTTTTCGACCGTCAATTACACCCTGAACATGGACGAGATGAATAATTTCATCACCGACGCCAGCGTCTATGGCGGGCGGCTTATCGCGCAGGAGGGTGAGCGGACAAACCGTCCGATGACGATCTTTGCGAATCACGGGATAATGATCGCAAAACCGGGCGAGCCTTCGCTAAAGCGTCTGACCGACGACCTGCTAAAAGACGTCGGGCCCGACCGTGAGACGCGAATACAACGGCTCGTCGATTTTGTCGCGAACGAGGTCGAGTACAGTTTTACCGAGGCGGTCGGCGGACGCGAAACTTTAAAACGGGCGAACGAGACGCTGATGACACGCAACGGCGATTGCAGCAACAAAACCATTTTGCTCGCCAGCCTGCTCGAACAGATCGGCGAAGAATATATTTTGCTCTATTGCACGCGACACATAACCGTCGCCGTGCCGCAGGGCAATTTTCCAAATGAGAACAAGGTTGATTACAATTGGAACAACCGCCAATGGGCCGTTGCCGAAACGACGATGAAAGGTTTTCAGGTCGGCAGATCGCGTCTTGCCCAGCCGGAAATACTACAGCTCGTAAATTTTGTGCAGGACCCAAAGCACATGAACGTGATATTTGACGTGAACTCGGGCGAGTTTTTGAAATTTTTATGAAGATTGGCATTTTGATCTCAGGACGCGGATCTAACATGGTCGCCATCGTCGATGCTGTAAAAAGCGGCGAGATCGCTGATGCCGAGGTCGCGGTCGTAATCAGCGACAAAGCTGATGCCGCTGGTTTGGGAAAGGCTATGGAGCGAGGCGTCGAGACAGTCGTCGTCGAGCGTCGCGGCCGGTCGCGCGAGGAGCACGATGCTGAAATAGTTAGCGAGCTAAAGCAACGAGAAGTTGAGCTTGTTTGCCTTGCGGGCTATATGCGGCTGCTGTCACCGTCGTTTGTTCAGGCTTTTCCGAATAAGATAATTAATATTCATCCGAGTGTGCTCCCGGCGTTTCCGGGGCTTGATGCACAGCGTCAGGCTTTTGACGCGGGTGTAAACGTGACCGGCTGCACGGTGCACTATGTCGATGAATTGCTCGACCACGGCGAGGTTATTTTGCAGCAGCAGATCGCGGTGCTCGATGACGATACTGTCGAGACTTTGTCTGCAAGGATCCTTGAACAAGAGCACACAGTCTATGTCGAAGCGGTTAGAGATCTGGTTTGCAAACAGAAAGCTTCGACGTTTAGTTGATTCGTGCTATGGTAGGCCAAAACATTTATCCTGAGGAGAGAGATATGATGAGGATCAAGAGTTCAATTTTGCCGATGCTGCTCCTGTCCGTTTTCTTCATAACGACTGGTAGAGCCCAAGCCAAACTCGATATTTTTCCTGATGCCGTTTACGGCCATAAGGATGGTATGGCCCTGACCATGGATGTCATAAAGCCGAAGGCGGGCGCGAATGGTGCGGCGGTTATTTTTGTCGTCAGCGGCGGCTATATCTCAAACTATACCCCTCCCGAGCAACTGGCGGAGCGTGATCTGTTCAAGGAGCTGCTTAATAAGGGATTTACCCTGATCGCCCTACGGCATGGGGGCAGCCCTAAGTATTTGGTCCCTGAGATAGTGGCTGATGTTCGGCGAGGGGTTCGATACGTCGCTTTAATGCCAGGAAGTGGGGCGTTGATCCAAACCGCCTCGGCATCTTTGGCGGTAGCGCGGGCGGCCATCTTTCCCTGATGATCGGCACTGCCTCAGATAACGGCGATCCTAAGGCGGCCGAAGGGTTTATGAGGGAAAGCGATCGCGTCGCGGCGGTGGTAGCCTGGTTTCCGCCAGTAGACATGCGTCCGCTTGCGCGCGGCCTGGGGGCTCCGAATGATGGCAGCATCCTTTCCAAATTCCCGGCCCTGAACTTCGAGAAGGAGAAAGCGGCAGACTATTCGCCGATCGTTTTTGTGACACCGGATGATCCGCCGACGCTACTCATTCACGGCGATAAGGATACGTTGGTTCCGATCAGCAACAGTCAAATTATTTACGACGCTTTTCAGAAGAACAGAGTTCGATCCGACTTCGTCACCATGGAGGGCGCTGACCATGGATTCCAGAAGGAAGCTGCGACCCGCTCGAATGCGTTGACGGTAGGCTGGTTCGAGCAAATATTGGTCAAAGACACCGGTAAACCCAAAGGTAATTAGCGAATACTAAATATAAGACAAGCTTTCACGGTATCACGCATTAATACAAAAGATAACGATTGAAAGTGTTAATGTTCTTGCAACGAAAATGGTTTATTTTACTTTGACATGCGCGACTTTGAGCGCGTAAACTCTAGGTTTTCACTTTTAGGTGAAATAAACGTGGAGAGCAACTATGCCA
>JBEBGA010000294.1:0-3975 GCA_040081695.1 Pyrinomonadaceae bacterium | reverse complement strand
CAAACGAGCTGTCATCGCTAAATCGGCTGTCGGTGTTGCACGTCTCGACCAGCCGGTCGATCCAATAACCGTCGGCGGGCACGGCAAGCTCGGCGAGTTCGCAGATCTCAGGCGACGAATCAAGTATCTTTTTATCGCTGCGGCGAAACGCGACCGTCTGAAGCAAAAATTCGCGGACAAATCGGGTTGCAATGCTTTTCCCGTCGGCATCGCTCAGCTTTATTTCAAAATAGAACGGCACGACTTCGCCGCCGCCGGTAAAAAGCCGATCGTAAACCTGACGCAGCAATTCGGATGCACCTGCGGACGGTTCGCATAGCATTGCCAGACCGCCCGATCCGTTCGCTTGGTCGAGCAAACGAGCAACCTCAGTCTCGCGGCCGACAAATTCGTCCGGTGAGCATGTGGCAAAAATTCTGTTTTCGACGACTCGTTTCATTTAATTTGCGGCCGGCTCCATATCTTCAAATGCAATGACCCGATTACGTCCCGCGTGCTTTGCCTGATACAACGCCCGGTCGGCTGCCGACACGATGTTTTCGGACGAGCACAACTCCGCCGAACAGCTTGCGACGCCAATGCTCAATGTGACGCGGCGGTGCGGAAACGCGGTTTCTTCGATGTTGCTGCGGATACGCTCGGCGATGGTTGTCGCCTCTTCGCTGATCGTTTGCGGCAGCAGGATCGCAAATTCTTCGCCGCCATATCTTGCCGCGACATCGGCCCCGCGCAGCGTTTCGCGGATAATATGCCCGACAATTTTCAGAGCCTCGTCGCCAGCCGGATGGCCAAATGTGTCGTTGTACGATTTAAATTCATCCACATCGAGCATCATAAAGCTCATCGGAAACCCGTGACGGTTCGACCGCTTGATCTCTTCCATCAGGCGTTCCTCGATGTAGCGGCGGTTGAGGAGTCCCGTTAGCGCGTCGGTCACGGACAGTTGCTGAAATTCACCGGCACGCTCTTTTAGCGTCGCACGGTCGATCGAAACCGCCAGTTGCGGGGCAATCGCTTGAAATAATTCGAGCGATTCTTTGTCAAAAGGTTTGCCATCCGCACGGTCGGTAAAATTCATCACCGCGATCACATTGCCGCCGATCGTCACCGGGCAGCTCAAAAATGATGCGGATCTGTAACCACGCTCATCCACCGGAGGGAGGCCTGTCTTGCTGATGTCTGAGACGATGACGGGTTCGTTGCGGGCAAATATTACCTTTGCGACACGCGAACCCGCGTCTTCGCTGCCGTCGATCTCCGCCCGCGAACCGATGATCGATTTGATCTCAAATAATTCTGTTGCCTTGTTATAAACCAACAGCGACGCCCGTTCGGCCTGTAATATTTCGGCCGCATTTTGCGTCAGGCTGAGCCAGAGGTCATCGGTCTCGACCGATTTGATGCCGTCGCTAAATCGTCGGACAGCTCCGCCAATCAGCTCACGTCGGGCAACATCGCCCCGCAAACGAAGTATCTCAAGCTGCGGAGCTATCGACTGGCACATGCGGGCGATCTGATTTTTAACGCTGTCATCGCCTACAGAGTCGAGTGTCGCAACCGCAGCAGATATCTCACCGGCGAAGCCGATCGGGAAAAGGTTCATCGTCCGTACTGTCTCATCCGCTCCATGGCGTTCACCAAGCTCAAGCGGCATTTCGTTTTGCAACGCCTCGACCAAGCGATGGTCGTCCGCCGCGATACCGAGCCGCACCTTGCGACCCTGCATCTCGCCAAACGCCGTGCGGTTTTCAAATCCGCCGTTGCTGCGCTCGAGCCAGACGAGTCCTTTAAAACCATAGTGATGGGCGAGAAACTCTAGGATCGATTCGGTCGCTTGGGGAAAATCTGTTTTCAGCAGCGACCCGAAAAACGCACGCCATGCCTGGTTTTCCGCCGCCTTCGCGGTTGGTGGGATCGAGATCTCTTGCTCCGGCTGTTTCGGTTCGTGCTGCTCAACGACGGGCTGCTCGTCCGGTTGAATAGCCGGCTCTTCCTGTACGTCAGGCTTGACGATCGGGTCGAATTCAGCGGCCACTTTCTCCGCTGCCTTTTCGATCTCCGAAACCGAACCTGTAAGCAAAACATTCTCAAAAAACTCCGACGGCGGATATTTACTCCAGTCGCCGGATATAGCACGTTCGGTCGCTCGACGGTAATTTTCGGCTTTGACGAAAGTCCGGCCGACGATGGCAACAAGCGGCTGTCCCTCTTCTGAGAACGGCACTGCACGGCATTCGAGCCCCGCGTGACAGGTAAATGAAACTGCCTCGCCAACCTCGACCACTTCTTCGAGAGCCGTACCGCAAAATGCGGCGCACTGGCCGACGTATTTGCCATCAGGGTTGAGACTCGCACAGATCGAGTTGTTATTCGCAGACGCGAGTTCACTCGACGCGTCGGCCACGGCTATCGCCAGCCCCGCGTCATCGGCTATTCGCTCTATTGTTGAAGTTTGTGAAAACTCGCTCAAATCGGTGGTCTATCGCTCCCGCATCAAACACCAAACACAGATCGCACACATCAGGCGACCTGGATGTTCTTTTATTTACCTTTGTAATACGGTCAATCGCCTCACTATTTCACGAAAAAAGGCTCGTGTTTCGAGCCTTTGCAAACTTTATTAATAATCGGCCACTATGACATAGCACCAAACCCGTCAGCCGCGTTTGCGGCAATATCAGGATGCTCCGGCGAGAGGCGGATGCACGCCGCAAAATGGGCAGGCTTGATCTCGACGAGCTGCGGCACTTGGATCTTGCACGCATCGATCGCAAACTGGCATCGCGTATGAAAATGACAGCCGGTCGGCGGATTTATTGGCGACGGAACATCGCCGGTCAAGATGATACGCTCGCGTTTTGCCTCGATCTCCGGGTCAGGCACTGGCACAGCGGAGATCAGTGCCTGTGTATAAGGCATCAGCGGATCGCGGTAGATCTCGCGGCCGCCCGCAAGTTCAACGATGCGGCCGAGATACATCACCGCAACGCGGTCCGACAGGTGACGGACGGCACGCAGGTCGTGCGAGATAAACAGATACGTCAGGTTCTTTTCAGCCTGCAGTCGCTCCATCAGATTCATTATCTGGGCCTGAATTGAAACGTCGAGTGCTGAGATCGGTTCGTCGGCGACAATGAATTCGGGATCGACCGCGAGTGCCCGAGCGATTCCAATACGCTGACGCTGGCCGCCGGAAAATTCGTGCGGATAGCGTTTGATAAACCGACGGCTGAGGCCGACAGTTTCCATCAGTTCCTCGACACGCGAGGCTGTCGATCCGTTGCCGATGCCAAATGTGCGGAGCGGCTCGCCGATGATCTGGCCGACGGTCATTCGGGGATTAAGCGAAGCGTATGGATCCTGAAAGATCATTTGCAGATCTTTGCGCTGCTCACGCATCGCGGATTTTGGCAGGCTCGCGAGATCTTTGCCGTTGTATAAAACCTTGCCGCCGGTTGGCTCGGTCAGGCGCAGGATCGCTTTGCCAAGCGTCGATTTGCCGCAGCCCGATTCGCCCACAAGCCCAAGCGTTTCGCCTCGTTTAATATCGAGCGACACACCATCAACCGCTTTTACAACAGTTGATGAACGCAAAAATCCGCCGCCGGAGCGGTAATGAACCTTAAGATCTTGGATCGAGATCAGTATGTCTCCCAACGGGATCCGCGGTTTTACGGGCAATGCCGGAACCTCGAGCGTCAGGTTCGGTTTATCATCCTCAAGATCTAATAAAGATGTCGCGCCGCAAAATTCGCATTTGATAAATCGGATCCCGTCATCAAAATCGAGGTTGGCGGCGCACTTAGGGCAGCTCAGATGGATCAGCATTATTTTGCCACCTCGCTTTTGGATTCGGCATAAACGTCATTCGCAAAATGGCACAGCGAATGATGGTCCTGATTTATCTCGACAAACGGCGGAAACTCGCTGTGACAAATATCCTCCGCACGGCTGCAACTGTCTCTTATACACATC
>JBEBGA010000293.1:0-3978 GCA_040081695.1 Pyrinomonadaceae bacterium | reverse complement strand
TCGCTGGGCGTTACGAGCGTGCAGGATATGTCGGCGAATGGCACCGAGATCGGCGTTTATCAGGAATTGCTTCGACGCGGCACATTGAAAACACGGGTGTATAATTGCTCGCCGCTGGGCGATTACAAGCGTTGGGCGAATACGGGTGCACGACGGGCGTTTGGCGATGCGATGCTGCGTGTTGGATGCCTCAAAGGTTACGCCGATGGCAGTTTGGGCTCGACAACGGCTTGGTTTTTTGATCCATATCTCGACGCTCCGAATTCGACGGGCCTTGCCATGGCAGACGTGACGACGACGATGCGTAGTGATATCGAGAATGCGGACAAAGCCGGACTGCAAGTACGCATCCATGCTATTGGCGACAAGGCGAACGCTACGATCCTCGACCATTATATGGCGGTCGATAAGGCCAATGGTGCGGGCGATCGTCGGTTTACGATAGAACACGCGCAGCACATGAGGATCGATGATCTGAAGCGTTTTGCATCGCAGAAAGTTGTTGCGTCGATGCAGCCGTTTCACATTATCGATGACGGACGTTGGGCGTGGAAACGCCTAGACGCACCGCGTCTGAAGGGAACTTACGCATTTCGCACGATCCTCGATAGCGGCGGTGTGCTGGCTTTCGGTTCCGATTCGCCCGTCGCTCCGCTCAATCCGATATGGGGCGTTTATGCGGCGGTCACACGACGGACGCTCGATGACAAGAACCCGGGCGGTTGGATCCCCGAGCAGAAGATCACCGTGGACGAAACCGTGCGGGCATTCACCTGGGGATCGGCCTACGCAGAGTTTCAGGACAACGAAAAAGGAACGCTCGCACCGGGGATGCTCGCGGATTTTGTGATCTTGTCGGACGATATTTTTACGATGGACGCAACGAAAATGCGAGATGTGTTCGTGATGAAGACGGTCGTCAATGGGAAGTTAGTTTTTGAGCGAAAATAGCGCCAATGGTGTTCGCGTAGTATAATTCAGGACATTTGAGACTCGGTTCTCTACCAATATTATGAAAAAATTACTCGTTATTTTGTCGTCAATTTTTGTTTTCACTGCTGTTTCTTTTGCTCAGAACGCTGATTCGGCCAAGGTCGAGCTCAACAGCAAAGGCCAACCGGTGGTCAAGAGCACCGACAATGCTCCGGTCGATCTCAAGGCCGGGGAATCGATCACTCGCGGTGATGCTCTTGTTGCAGGCACAAAGAAGCTTTCGGTCGAAACTGCGATGAAGGATCCGATGAAATATTCGGACAAAACCGTGCTCGTCGAAGGCGTCATCGTGCGTTCGTGCAAGAAAGAAGGCTGCTGGGCCGAGATGGCTGACAAGGTCGATGGCAAGTCGGTTCGCGTCACCTTTGGCGACCATAAGTTCCTTATTCCTCTCAATTCGGCAGGAATGAAGGTCAAGGCGCAAGGCGTCTTTAAGACCAAGGTTCTTGCGAAAGACCATGTCGATCACCTCATCAATGATGACGGTGCGAAGTTTCCAAACCGCAACGCGGACGGAACGGTTACTGAGGTTTCGTTTGAGGCGACAGGTGTGGTTTTGACGAAAACCGATAAATGAAGTTGCGGAACGGAGGTCAGGCAACGGTCGACCTCCGGAAGCTGAGCGGCTCTTCGTTAGACTTGAGTAGCTCGACCGGAAAACATAAGGCGAGGGTTTTGGTTCGCGCTTAACCGCCAATAGAAAGACTCAGTTCCGTAACGGAACTGAGTCTTTTTTCGTTGTACCGAGTAAGACCTAGAATCTAAATCTCACTCCAAGCTGGGCCTGACGTGGTTCGCCGAAGCCGGCCGAGACCGTTCCGTCGAAGTTGAATGTCAACGGCCGCGGCAAACTGCGTTGATTGCGGCTGTTTGTCAGGTTAAAGGCCTCGAAAATCGGTTCGAGCGACATCTTTTCACCGAAGTTGAACATTTTAGACACGCGAACGTCGAGCGTGAAGAAAGCATTGTCGAGACGCTGCGTGTTTCGCTTGATGATGTTCGGGAAGGTTCCGCGATTTGTCGCCGAGATCGGCTGTGCAGAGCGGTATTGGATGATCGGCGAGATGTTAACGTCATAAGGAAGAATGAACGTCGCAAAGGCGTTAAAGCGGTGCCTTTGGTCACGGTCCGACCAATTGTACTCCGGCTGTAGATTGCGTGGATCGGCGTAGCGGAAGGTAAACGGGTCGCGTTCGTTGTCATCGTCCGATTTGTCGAACGACAACAAGTAGTTGACCTGGAACTGATACCTATCTGCGAACCGTTTGTTCAAGGTAAATGTCATTCCCTGGAAGAGCGACCTAGCCGAGCTTTCGGTCGAACGGATCTCGCCGACGCCGGAGCCATTCGCACGTTCGAAGATCGCGACGCCGTTATATAGCCGCGAGTCGTTTCGGTTTACAAAGCGGGTCAGCCGTGTCGAGTGAGCATAGTTGTATGCGACCAGAAAACTGAGATTCTTATAGATCTCTCTCTCGACGCTGGCGCTGTACTGGACGGTTCTGGGATTCTTGAAATTCCGTTCAAATACGGCGACGCCGGGATTGAACGGCGTAAATCCGACCGTCGGAACGATACCCGGAAAGGCGGGACATCCGCCAAGTCCTGCACCCGTGCAGAGAAAGTTGGCAAAGAATATGTTACCGGCAATTACACCGTCCGTGTTTCTCGGGCCAGCAACTACGAGGCCGGGAATTCGGGCGTAGTATAACCCGGCTCCCAGCCGGATGGCCGTTTTGCCGTCGCTTCCAGGCGACCATGACAGAGCAAGACGCGGCGAAAACCCATCGGTCGCGTCCGGGATCGAACCGTCAGAAGGGAAGCGCGGGTCGTTTAGGAACTGTCCGAACCGCGTTTGTGACGCCGGTGTTATCGGGTCGGGCTGGTATTGAGCTTCCCATCGGAACCCGAGGTTTAGCGTCAGGTTTGGCCGAACCTTCCAGTTATCCTGAACGTAGATGCCCGGTTCGATAGTTGTGTAAGCCTGTGTTCCGGCCTGCTCGACAGTGCGGTTGCCGATCGGTGCGAATTGAAGATAAAGTGCGAGTCCGGCGGCGCTCGTGCCATTTATGTAATTCGTAAAACCGGTGATCGCCTCGGCTATCGTCGGGGCGGCAAAAATGTATCGTCCGCGTGCGAACCCGATGAACGTCTGTGAGACGCGTGTCCGGTTAAGATCGAAACCGATCTTGAGATTGTGGTTGCCCCTGATGACGGTCAAATTGTCCGTAAACTGGAGGCGAACGTCGTCCGACGGCACCGGCAAAAAGAACGGGCGGCCAAAGCGGTATGAGATCGTGCCGTCAAAGGTGCCGATCGTCGTATCTGGAAGATCAGGGCCGTCGTAAAATCGCGGTCGATTTTCCTTTGCCCACTGGAAACGGAATTCGTTTAGCAACGAAGATGTGAAATTCGAAACAAGCTGGCCGATGAATGAATTCGAGTTGCTCGTTTCGCGTCCGTTTGCACTGCGGCCCCAGGTTGGTACGTCAAAGGTGCCGTTGACCTGTTCCGACCGGCTGTAATTGTGACGGAGCGTGAGCAGGTTGTCTCGGTTTATCTGCACGTCAACCTTGCCAAGCAGGACATCCGCAACGTTAGTTCTGTCGATAATGCCTTGCTCGTTTGGCGAGTTAAATCGGGTGGCGAAAAGGCTGGCAAGCGTAGGGTTAATGCTGTTTGGCTTGCTGCTTTGTCCGTCGTTGCGTTCGTATGCAAAGAAGAAAAATGCCTTGTCCCGCTTTATCGGGCCGCCGACATTTCCACCAAATTGGTAATTCTTGAAGTCTTCAATTGGCAGGTTAGCCGCGACCGCATCGGGATTTTGACCCGAAAGTCCCTGATTGCGGAAGAACAGAAAAGCTGAACCCGCGATGTCGTTCGTTCCGGACTTAGTTACGGCATTGATAAATCCACCGGAGCTGCGGCCAAACTCGGCTGACGCGCCGACAGGAACGACCTGAAATTCCTTTACCGATTCAAGGC
>JBEBGA010000031.1:0-14508 GCA_040081695.1 Pyrinomonadaceae bacterium | reverse complement strand
TGTATAAGAGACAGGCTCCGACGATCTCGGTTTCGCCGTCGGCGATAGCCGCAATTATTGCGGCCCGATGTGAGATGGATTTGTCGCCAGGCAACTCAATAGTGCCCTGTAGCGAAGCCGCCGGTGTGACCTTCATTAGACAATCTTAGACGAACAATGCCGGATTTGTCTTGACACCAACTGTATTAAACCGCTAACTTACAACACATACACTTTGTTTATGAAGCGTGAGATCCAGTTGCCTAGCCGTATCGAATCGGTCGACCAAGCCGCGATAGAAGCGGATGAATTTGCCAAAAGCTGCGGTTTTGGCGACGATTTTGTGTCCGCCATTGACCTTGCTATTCGCGAATCAGTTGCGAACGCTGTCAAACATGGCAACAAATTCGATGAGTCAAAAAAAGTCGAAGTGACGTTTGCTGACTCAGACGAGGGGTTTGAAGTAACGGTCCGCGATCACGGAGGCGGGTTTGATGTCGATGAGATACCTGACCCGACAAACCCCGAAAATCTGTTAAAAGCTAACGGACGCGGTATTCTATTTATGAACTCATTTATGGATGAGGTCAGTTGGTCCAACCATTCCGGCGGCGGAATGGTCGTGAAAATGTTAAAAAAGAGATAATTACCGCTTGATGCTTGGACTTTTGTATTGAGTTTGGTCTAAAATCGGCTATCGCAATTTATTAACGCAAGAGGAGATAACAATGTCTGATATTACGATCACTGAACGCCAGGCTGGCGATGTAACTATCCTTGACCTTGAGGGCAAGGTAACAATCGGCGAGGGCAGCGTTGCACTTCGCACGGCTATCCGACGCCTCCTTGGCGAAGGCAAAAACAAGATCCTGCTTAATCTAGCAGGTGTCGGCTATATCGATTCGAGCGGTATCGGCGAATTGGTTTCGAGCTTTACCGCCGTCAAGAAAGAGGGCGGAATACTTAAGCTCTTGAAACTCACGCAAAAGATCCAGGATCTGCTGGCTATCACCAAGCTTTTGACCGTCTTTGATGTTTTTGACGAAGAAAGTGAGGCTCTTAGCAGCTACAACTAAACGGCTCGAATTGTTAAGAATATTAAGGGTAAAGGAAAGCGTTTTGTTCCTTTATCCTTTCTTATTTTGCGGCAGGTTTGATACATCTTTAGGGCGGTTAGATTCATCTTTCTAGACAGAAGGTTTTTTTGATTTTATTTTCTAAACGATGCAGCGATTATTTTTATTTCTTTTATTGGTTGTATTTGCGACAGGTGCTTTTGGCCAGGCTCCGGCGTCGGGCTTTGACCTGACAAATTACGGTGTCAAGATCGAGCCGGACAAACGTCTCATCGTCGTGCTCGCATCGCTCGAAATGGCGCAGGCAACAAACGCGGACGGTACAGTCACCAAGCTTATCAACACGCCGCTTTCAGCGGACGGAGCAAAGTTTCGTGACCAGCTTATCTTAGATAATGCGAGCATGCCTGCGGATCTTCGCACGCGTATTTCAACTTTTGTTGCGCAACATAAAAAACGAAATCCAAAAGCGACCGATGCCGAGATCGTCGCACCGTTTATCTCGATGGCTTATTCGCTGTCGCCCGTGCCTGAACTTGGCGACCCTGTGGTCACGAGCGATCTGCCCGGCAAGCTGCTCGATGTGCTCGATTATTCACCGCTGGTGCGTGAGTTTTATAAGCGTTCGCTGATCAGCTCAAAGCTCGATAGTTATTTCAAAACATATCGTGAACAGGCCGATGGACGATTGCGCACATCCACTCGCGACATGGTCAGCGAATTGCTCGAATATCTACACACGCGTCCGCAACTAATTTTTTCGGAAAAAGTAAAGATCGAGACAAAACGGCCAAACAGTAAAGAAGTGCTGGTTAAGACCGAGATCCGCGAACACGCCCGACGTTTTATCGTCGTACCGGAAAATCTATCAGCTAAGGGTGACATCAACTTTCTCAACATCCGCGACGATTATTATCTGATCGTGCCGCCGGATACGGATGTGAGTATAACTGAAGGCCGACGAGCCTTTTTACGGTTTGTGATCGATCCGCTGATCCTCGCAAATTCCAAAGAAATGACGACGATTCGCGATTGGGCAAAACCGGTGCTAGAGGAGCTGAGAAAAACTGATTCATCCATATCACCGGACGTTTTTCTCGCTATGTCGCGTTCGCTTGTCGCGGGTGTTGATATTCGTCAGGCAGAGTTTACAAAGAACCGGATCGCCACTGATCTAACTCGGCAAAAACTGCCGACCCTGAAGACCGACGCTGAAAAGATAGCCCTCACTACCGACCTAGCAAAACAGACAGCCGCATTTGCCGACGAGGCCGCTCAACAGTTGTTTGAGGAATATCAAAAAGGTGCTGTTCTTTCTTTCTATTTTGCCGAGCAACTGAAAGGTATCGAGGATTCGGGGTTTGATATCGCTTCGTCTTTGCGTGAGATGATCGCGGCATTCGAACCGGCAAAAGAGATCAATCGGCTCTCTGACACCGCCGAGGCTCGAAAACGGGCACTTGCTGTCCGACAAGACCGTAAAAGTCACCCGGACGCTGTCGCGATCGTTGAGAGTCCGCTGACTGCAAAGCTCATCGCGATCCAAAAGGTGATCGACGGCCGCGATCTGACAAAAGCTAACGCCAATCTCAAACAGCTGCTGAAAGAATACCCGTCCGAACCACGTATCTACTACAACATTGGCCGCGTCGCCGGGCTTTCGGCGGTCGGTGTCCAGGATCCGGAGGTGGTGGCACAAAGGCTGCTTGAGTCTAAGGTGGCATTTACCAACGTGCTCAACACGGCGACTAGTAACACCGATAAATCACTGCTTTCGCTCACATACGTTGCACTCGCGAGGATCTACGAGTTTGATAATAATTCGGCGTACGCGATAAAACTCTATGATGAAGCCATAAAACTCGACGATATTTCGGGAGGGGCTTTTCGCGAAGCGATCGCCGGCAAACAGCGTCTGTTAAAGCCTCAGTAGTTTGGAGTCCCGCCTTCAGGCGGCAAACGCCTGATAAGTGTACAATATCTAAATGAATCAAGAGCCGCCTAAAGGCGGGACTCCAAACAGCTTTCGCAGCGGGCTGGTAGCGCTCATCGGCCGCCCCAATGCGGGCAAATCCACACTACTTAACCGTCTCGTCGGCGAAAAGATCGCGGCTGTCTCAAACAAACCGCAGACGACCCGGCACCGTATCAAAGGCATCGTCACGCTGCCCCAGGGCCAGATCGTTTTTATAGACACGCCCGGCGTTCACAAACCGGGCCACCTGCTCAACCGCCGGATGATGACCGCCGTCCACGACGCGATCATGTCGGTCGATCTGATCGTGCTGATGCGTGACGCGAGCGTCTCGACCGGCAACGGAGATATGTTTGTCTTTGACCTGATCAAACGTGCCGAAAAACCGGCCGTCCTCTTGCTAAATAAGACCGACAAGCTAAAAGATAAAGCCGCTCTACTTCCGCTGATCGAGGGGTATTCGAGCGAATTTGAATTTGCCGAGATCGTGCCCGTGTCCGCTTTGAAGGGCCACGCCATCGACGACCTTCTCACCTCCATCGTCAAACATCTGCCCGAGGGCGAACCAATATTTTCGGACGACGAGATGACCGACCAATCGACGCGGATAATCGCTGCGGAGATGGTCCGCGAAAAGATACTGCAGTCCACGGGCGAAGAAATACCGTATGTGACAGCCGTCGTGACCGAGGTTTTTGACGAATCTGAACCTGGACTGACCCGCATTTTTTGTGCGATCTATGTCGAGCGTGCTTCGCAAAAAAAGATCGTCATCGGCAAAATGGGCAGCCGCATCAAAGACGTCGGAACAAAGGCCCGCGTCGATATCGAAAAGCTGCTCGGCAAAAAGGTCTTCCTAAAACTATTCGTCAAGGTGGTCGAAGACTGGCGTAACCGCGAACGCGATCTCGACGATATCGGGGTGCATGAATGAGCGAAAATCCCCCGCAGAAATGGTTTGCTGTCGATATAATGACGCGTCCCGAAATGTCGGAGGCGGTAGAATTTGCACTGAACGAACTTGACGCTCTTGGGATCGAAATCGATAGTCTGCGAAAAACTGCGAGTAAAGACCTGAAAGTTACGGGTTATTTTCACGAGCTGCCGGACGCTGAGGAACTTGAAAATAAGATCAAAGCGGGCATCACGATCTACGAGGTCGCACCCGACACGGAGTACAGCGTTACAACGCGAGATGTCGTCAACCAAGACTGGCTCGCTGAATGGAAGCGCCATTGGAAACCCACCGAGATCGGCAAATTCATCATCGCACCGCCGTGGTCGGATGTTGCCGAGTCCGACAAGATCGTCATCCGCATCGAGCCAAACATGGCATTTGGCACCGGCACACACGACACGACGCAGCTTTGTTTGAAAGCGATAGGTGAACATTATGAGCCCGAGATGTCGGTGCTGGATGTGGGAACGGGTACAGGAATATTGGCCATTGCCGTCGCCAAACTTGGCGGCACAAATATTTTTGCCTGTGACACCGACGCTGATTCGATAAAGATCGCCTGCGAAAATGCCATTCTAAACGGCGTTGGTGATGCGATCACGTTCGCCGATGGGCCAATCGGCGACGACACCCCGCAATACGACTTTACCTGCGCAAACCTGACCGCTGATGTGATCGGGCCTATCCTGCCGCTGCTCATCGCAAAGACAAAAAATATCCTGCTATTGTCGGGCATCCTTGCCGAACAGGAAGAACTCATAACCGCCGAGCTTTTGAAATTTCAAATTTCAAATTATCAGATCGAATATTCTGGCGAGTGGATCTCTGTCCTTATCAAATTTTAAGGTTTCTTTACCGGAACCGCCGACGGTATATCTCCGTCGTCCGTGATAGGTACTATCGGCAGACGAAATGTAGGTTTAGCCCGCGGCGATGTCGTCAAAACAGGCGGGCCTTTTGGCAGGCTGAAAAGTGAGGGCGTTAGCGGCAGCGAACGCTTGAGCATTGTTCCGCCGCGGCCCGCGACCCAGAGTTTATCGCCGCCGCGATAGACGACCGCTTGAAGCAGTTTGCCGGTGATATTTGGCTGTGTCGACCACGTCTTGCCGCCATCCTCGGTGATCAGTATCGTCCCGAGTTCGCCCGCCGCGATCGCCTTTTCGGCACCAAAAACCTGCACGGCAAATAGATTTAGCTTTAACGGCGATTCCTGATCAGCCCATGTCGCTCCGCCGTCGGTCGTGCGCAAAGTGATGCCGCCTGAGCCGACCGCAAAGCCGTTTTTATTATCGTAAAAGCTGACAGCATAAAGATTTTCACTGACGTTCGTCTTGATCTTTTCCCAAGTGACGCCCCCGTCCGTAGTCCGCAGTATCGTGCCTTTATTGCCGACGACGATACCATGCGTTTCGCTAAAAAACTTAATGTCCTCCAGCCAAACACGCGTTCCCGAATTGAGCTGCTCCCAATACGCTCCGCCCGAGTTTGTACGGGCGATAATGCCGTTTGCCCCGACGGCATAGCCGACTCTTTCAGAGATAAAAGTGACGGCGACAAGGTCTTCGGTCAGGTTTGAGATGCCCGCACCCCAGCTCGCACCGCCGTTGATCGTTCGCAACACGGTGCCGCCGTCACCGACCACCCACCCTTTTTGCCCATCGATAAAAAACACGGCGTTTAGATTTACATTGGTTTCTGAGAATGCCGGCAGCCATTCGCGGCCCGCGTTATTGGTCAGCCAGATCTTGCCCCGCGAACCGACGGCGACGCCGATCTGGTCGTTGAGAAACGCGATGTCATTGACGTCCTCACGACCGCCCTCGCTCAAACGCTGCCAGCTAAAACCGCCGTCGTCAGTGCGGAGTATCAGCCCGTTCTCGCCGACCGCCCAGCCGGTAAATTTGTCGCCATAATGCATGGCAACAAGCTTTGGATTTGTCCGCACATTAAACGGTAGCCACGAACGCCCGCCGTCGCCGGTCAGCCAGATCATGCCGTTAGCATCGGTCATCGACACACTTACGGCGTCCGAAAACGTCACCGACAGCATATCCGCACGGCTAAAAATATTGACCCGCGACCAGGTCTTTCCGCCATCTTCACTGCGAGAGACACAACCCCCAAAACCGGCAGCAACCAAAGTCGTTTGTGACAGATAAACAGCGTCCGAAACAACTACCCCCGCGCAAGGATCGCTCTGTTTCCAACTCTCGCCGCCGTTGTCCGTGCTCAAAACAACACCGCCTAGCCCTACCGCGACGGCGTGCGTCTCGTCGAAAGCGTCGATGTTCAAGAGCTGTTCCTGCGTTCCCGAGACCTGTGTTTTCCACGTAAGTCCAGCATCTGCAGTTTTGAGTATTCGGCCATAACTGCCTACGATCCAGCCTGTATTGAGCGACGTGCCGATAAACCTAATACCATAAAGATGATCGCGGGCATCGACGGCGACCGGTTTCCAGTCCTTACCGCCGTTTGTTGTCGCGAGCAGCGTGCTTCGTGCCCCGACGGCAAAGGCGTTGTTTTTGTCGCGAACAAATACGGATGAGAGTGGAGCCTCGGCGGGTGAAAATTGGCGTTTCCATGTAAATCCGCCATCGGTTGTTTTTAATATCGTCGCATCCGAACCCACAGCAAACCCAGTTTCTTTGTCAGGAGCAAAATGTATCGAATACAACGGATTACCCTGCGGCAATGGATTTTGCCACGTCCATCCCTGACTACCGCGTTGGGCAAAGGTGGAGGACGCAATAAGAAAGATCATTACCGCAGAGACATAAAGAGGCAGAGACAGGAATTTCCACCACAGATGGACACGGATGAACACAGATAAAGAGAAAGATACTTGATCTCCTCTATTTTCCCATCTGTGTTTATCTGTGTTCATCTGTGGCTAAATTTCTTCAGTTCCTAGTTCGACAACCGCATCCTCTAACAACGCCTCATCCACATATCCCAGCTCCGCCATTTTTCGTGCCATCGAATCGGCGACTTCTTGCACGGCGTGGCCGTCGTGGCCCTTGACCCATTTCCAGGTTATTTGATGCCGTTTTGAGGCCGCATCGAGCCGTTTCCACCATTCGTGATTGGTCTTTCGTTTCCACGTGCCGCCCATCGTCTCGACCACGTATCGCGAATCAGACATCAGCGTGATCACGCACGGCTCTTTTAGGCTCTCAAGCCCGATCGCCGCCGCCGCGATCTCTGCCTGTTGATTGGTCGCACTGCCAAGGTATTCGCCGACCGCCTTCCAAAACCCTTTAAAACCCAACACAGCAACCGCCGCCGCACGCGGATTTCCACGCCCGTTACCGAGGCTCGAACCGTCGCAGACTATGGTGACTTGTTTCATAGGTATTACTTAACAGGATATACAGGATGAGCAGGATAAGAAAAAAACATCATGTTTATCCTGTCCATCCTGTTAAAAAAATCTCGTTTAATCACCAACCGGGATCACATTGTCCACGTAGCTATCAAAAGTCTCGTCGTGAGAGATAACAAATAGCTGGTCAAAATGCGTGATCCGGCTGATCTGCATCGCCAGGTTTTCGCGGCGTTCGGCGTCCATGTTGGTCGTCGGCTCGTCAAAAAATGCGATGCGGATATCGGTTAGTTGTTTTAACAGAGCGAGCCGAATCGCCAATGCTGCAGCCATCTGTTCGCCGCCAGAAAAACTTTGGAACGGCCGCTCAAACCCATCCTCTTCAAGCATTATGGCGTAATCCTCGCCCCATTTCAGCGTGCGTTCGGCGTTTCCGGTGATCTCGCGAAACAGCAGGTTTGCCTCAAGCGAGACGTGGTGGACGTAGTTGCGGGCGACACGCGGAGCCGCTTCTTTGAGCGTATCGCGGATAAACGCGGTCGTCTCTGCGACTGTTTCAAGCCGCTCTTTTTCTTTGAACTCACCCGACAAAGACTTTCTGATCTCGGCAAAATGCTTTAGCTCGGCTGCAAGCTGCGTTTCGCGCCGTTTTGCGGCGTCAAATGTCGCCCTAATCTCAGCTGCTCGCCGCTCGGCGTTCAATAATGCGGCACGCTCCGCGTTGTGCAGTTCGCCGTCATAATCGACGCCCGCCGCCGCTAGGTCACGCTCCGCCGTCTCGACTGCTCCGGCTTTTGTCGCAATATCTTTTGATGCAGCATCCATCTCTTCTTTTCGCTTCGCCAAAGCGTTGGCTTCGACTTCGTTGGTTAAATAAACGCGGTGTGCTTCGGCGGTTGCATCGCGTTCTGCGGTTAGACGAGTCCACTGCTCATCGAGTTCTTTAAATTCGTCGAGCTGCTCTACGTGCAGTTTTCGGTCACTTTCAAGCCGTTCAAGATTGCTCTCGACGTTGCTAAGGCCCTCACGAATATCTGGCTCTCGCGAGATATCGCGCTCAAGCACACGAATGCGAGCCGCCGGATCGGCGAGTTCCTTTAGCTGCACATTGAGGCTCGCGATCCGCTGCTCGGTTTCGGCAGGGCCGCGTCGAGCTTCGAGCGAAGCTTTCTTTGCCGTTAGCTCCGCTCCCTCATCCTTTAACTCTTTTTCACGATGCCGATAGGTCTCAAGTGCGGCGAGTTGTTGGTGACCCTCACGGGCTACAACGAGATCGGCCATTACTTTCGCACGCTTAGATTCGAGGACAGCGATCCGGGTGGTCATCTCGGTGAACTGGCTCGAAAGAAAACTCTCTAACGTCTCGCCCTCTTTCAGATTCAAACACCGCTGTGACAAAACCGGACAAAAGCCGTCCTTGATCTCGCTTTGAAATTTTTGATCGCGGTCAAGCCCCGCTTTTAGAGCCGCTATTTCGGAGACAAGTTCCGCATCTCTCGTCTCTAACGCCGCGAGAGATGCCGCAAGGCCAGTTTTTTCCTCAGCGTCGCGCATTTTTTTCTGATTGTCGCGATACCGCTCACGCAAACGTTTTAGCTCACGCTCAATGCTTTCGATGCGTTCGTCGACGTTTTTGGCGTTTGTAATGTGTTCGCGAAGCTCAGTTATTTCCTTTTCGATCATCGCCTGCTCAACGACCTTTGGCCGCAGCGATTCGATCTCGTGGCGGGCGTTTTGAACCTTGACGAGGTCTTCGCTAAAACGTTTTTGGTCGGCTTTGACATTGACTATAGCGGCGTCAGTTTTGGCAAGCTCGGCACGATAGCGGTCACGCAACTCACGCTCGCGTTCAAATTCCTTGAGCCGCCCGAGCGTCGCGATATGGCTCTCGTGCCCGGTACGGACGCTGTCCAGCCTGGCGGCCGCGTCGGTCGCACGAGCAAGAGCCTGCTCCGCCTGTTTAAAGACAAGCTCTGCACGTTCTTTTTCCGAACGGCTTCGTTCTAGGGTCGTTTTGAGCCCTGAAACACGGCGTTCGAGATCGTCGAGTTCTTTGACGCGGGTTTGTTTTCCGGTTAGATCGGCGGTCAAAGCCTCGATCTCTATCGCGAGATCCTTAGCCTGTTTCCCGATGGCTTTATGTTCTTCGTCAACCGTCTCTGAGCGTGTTAGTTCACCCTCGACACGGGCTATCTTTTCGCGGATGGCCACCACCTGTGAATCGAGCAGACGGGAAGTTTCCCGCAGCTTTTCGGCTGCCTGACGATACTCTTCGACCTTGAGCAAGCGGTCAAAAGCGACTTTTCGCTCGGTTGAGCCTTCCAAAAAGATAGCGGTAAATGTGCCTTGCGGGACGCCGATGGCTTGTTTGAATAGCGATCTCAGGTCGGTGCCCGGTTCTAGGCCGAGGTGCTGCCAGAGAAAGCGAAAAACCTCTTCTTTTTTGTCGGCGATGCGTGTCTGCAAACGCGGGTCGGTGACGTTATAGCCCGCGCCGGTGTCGCGTGTGACGATGTATTCGCGTTCGTCGAGGCCGCTTTCAAACGTCACACGGACAAAGCCTTTTTTCTCGCCGCGTTTAACAAAATCTTCTTTTTTATAATCGAGCAGATCAAATAAAACCCACGCGATCGCCTCGATGATCGTTGTCTTACCGGCACCGTTTTCGCCTGTGATAGCGGTCGTGCCACGGGTAAATTCGAAAGTTGAGGCGGCGTGAGATTTGATATTCTCAAGCTCGATCTTGGAGATATGCATTCGATTTCAAGTTTAGAATATATCCGTTGAAACAGAAATATTTGAACGCAGATTTAGAGATCGACTTGTTAGAGCTACAATCTATGTATGATATTTGAGTCGGGTCAAGCCGTTATTGCCATCCTACACAGTCCACGCGAAAAGCTGTTGGGCATCCTCGATGAGATCAACCCTGCAGGCGTGAGCTTGCGTGCGATCGAGCTTGGGTATTTCGACGATTGGTGCCGTTCTATCGTGTCGGGTGAACAGCATTTGACGATGACGGATCATTTTATCCCGATGTGGCGGGTCGAGCGGATCAGTCGCGATGCTGCTGACGGTGATGTGCCATCGATGTCGGAGCAATTTGAAACACGAACGGGAAAGCGATTGGACGAACAATAGGCTACGGTTTTTTGATGACGATACTTCCGCTATTCGTGGTGAGTCTGACGGATGCTCCACCCGTACCCAATTTGCCGACGACCCTTTTTGCGGGTCCTTCCATAATGTTTTCAGTCTCGATCTTTAGCGGCAGATCGTAGTTGAACGTACCAAAACCATACGACGCGATAACCTGACACGAAGTATTGACGGGAACCGATAGCCTGATCGAGCCGTTTGTCGTGTTCAAATTATAGCTGCCGCCGCTTAGGATCTCACCGTTGAATGAGACTGAACCTGAGATCGAGTTCACATCGACCTGACGGTAATCAAGTTTTTGTAAATTAATGTTGCCGCTATTTGTTTTTGCCTTAAAATAGTCGCCGATCTCATTGGGTCCTGCGTCAAAAACGATCACATTGCCGTTAGTGCTCTCGAGCGACATCGACCCGGTTGACGACTCAACCGTAACGTCACCCTCATATGTAACGGCGACCGAGCTCTCGGCAATATTTCGCAGGTTGATGCTGCCGCCGATAGTTTTGACGCTGGCCTTTCGAACGGTATCAATGACAGTTGTCGTTTCTTTTCCCTTGATGTTGACAACCGCATTTACCGGCACATCTATCTCGATCTCGTCGCCCCATATACACTCGGTCGGGATCGGGTTTTTGCCCTTGGTCTTCGTGTCGAGGCCCATCAGATTTATCAGTGCAGGCATATCTGTTTTTGGGCTTTTTAACTGCACGTTAAAACTAAATTTGGAGCCGTCCTTTACAAACACACGGATCTCGCTGCGGTTCCAACCGTTCACTTTCAGGCTGCCCTGAGTTACGCAGAGCGACAGATTTACGTTTTTATCGACGGCGATCGACTTTTCCGAAGTGTCGCCGCCCATTGGCGGGAGCATTGGTAGATCGTTTTTTTTACTTACTCCGTAAAAGCGTGTCGGGGCATCCGGCGGCGGCATCTGTGCCGTGACGATCATAGGAACGGCGGCAAATAAAGACACCGCGACTATCCTCAATATAATTTTT
The DNA here is from genome assembly GCA_040081695.1 of Pyrinomonadaceae bacterium. Taxonomy (GTDB): domain Bacteria; phylum Acidobacteriota; class Blastocatellia; order Pyrinomonadales; family Pyrinomonadaceae; genus OLB17. The sequence goes on along the minus strand of JBEBGA010000031.1, from coordinate 3,041 downwards.
GCGAGTGGGTTGTTCATCGAAATTCGAAACTAGGAGCTATCTCAGGCTCGCCATCAGCTCCCCTTTTTGCGAGACCGAATTTAACAGATCGATCTTGTTCTGATACGACGAATATAGCACCTGCTTTGCCGATTCGTTACGAGGATTTTTCTTGACCTCTTTACGCATTTTAGCAATGGCGTCATCTACGACGGCCATATCGCGTTCGTAAGCGATGCGTTCTGACGGGCGTAATGTCTCAGCTTTCTCGGTCTCAACTGTTTTCGACAAACTTGCGATAGTTTTTACATAGCTCTCTTCACCCGGCATATAACCGGCATTACTTGTGCTTGCTGGAACCTTATAAACTGCGGTCATGGCTGCTATACGGCGGTCGTCATAACGGGTCGAGGCACGCTCGACGGTGTACGGAGCGGCCGGTTTTGGCTCAACTACTGTGTCGCCCGATGGAGCATTTGTAACTGGGGTTGAAACGACAGGTTTCGGATTTGTAACTCCTGCTACTGTCTGCTGTTCCGGCGTACGATTAAGCAAAACTGCGGCTGAGATGCCGACAACTATCAGGATGCTTGCGGCGGCGGCAAATGTTGGATTTGCGAGGGCTACGGCTAAAAATGCCCATGCTTTGTTCCAGATCGATTGGTTGCTTCGTTCGGTCTCGATCGAATCGTTGATCTTGTTCCACAGACGCTGTGTCGGGACGAGCGTGTTAAATTCGCGTTCGAGCGCCGGGAATACGAGTGCCGATTCTTCCTCAGCCTCGGCGAGCATCACGGCACACGTATCGCATATCGCGACGTGGCTTGAGACCCGCGTTGATTCGTCGTGGGTGAGTTCGCCATCCAAAAAGGCCTGGATCATCCCTATTTCAAAACAGTTTGCGTTCATATCGTTTCCTTGCCCGGTTTGCCGTAAAAACGGGCAAATTCTTGTCTGGCACGTGCTACAAATGTGCCGATGCTCGACTCGTTAAGGTCGAGGCTCGTGGCGATCTCTTTGTAAGAAAGCCCCTGTTGTTTCAATATCAAGCAGCTCCTGAGCGGCTCTTTTACTCGGTTCAATGCCCGGTGTATCTCACTAACGCCTGCCGATTCTTCATACTCGGTCTCGACCGACGGGGCGTGCGTTTGACCTGATTCTTTGACGTAATTATCATCTCTCGTGTTCGCCCTAATATTGCCGCGAACAGTATTCTTTGCAACATTTATCGCCACCCTTATAAGCCAGGGGCGGAGCATTTCTTCGGTAGTGATGGAATCGAGATTTTTGTAGAGCCTGAGGTAGGTTTCCTGCACGACATCCTCGGCAACGGCGGCGTCCTGCACCACCGAACGGGCGGCGCGAAAGACGGTTCGGTGATGAAGCGCGAACGCCTCTTCAAACTCGATCTTACCTGTCGCTGCCGTCGCCGCTGTTTGCTCGGACATTATGTCCACAAATATGTCAGTACTCTCGTTCATTATCAGCATCAAAATGCTCTTCACAGTAGATACACCGCAAAGGTCAGGATTATGACAAGAATAACCTTAAAAAGTTAGTTTTTTCAATTGCTGCAATATGCCGGATGACAGACCTATCGGCCCGCCGGTCGTGACCAAAAAGTAATAGCAGTCATCCGTTTCATTGAGAATACGCGCTAAGTCATTGGGATGTTCTGTAGAAGTAAAGTTTGGCTCAGCCAACGCGAGGCGTTTGAGCGATTCGTAAAGGTGCGCTCGGCCGGTTTCCATTTCCCCGGCGTTGTCGTCAATGACCAGCTGAAATGCAGCATTTTCCGCCGCGAAATGTGCGATCACCGACGCCGCAAGACTTGCTCCGGCCTCAAACTGCTCCGAGCTGACGACGGTTTTACCGCCCTGTTCAGCGGCGATCTTTTCACGGACCGGCAGCTCTTTGCCCGGGTCTTTTACGATTCGTGTGTCAAAGATGACGGTGACGCGCTTTTCGTCCTCGTCGGCGTATTCGCGTACCGTGAGCTGCATCGCGCGGGCGGTCGCTTTCCAGTCGATACGGCGGAGGTCGTCCTGTGGCTGGTAGTTTCGCAGAGCAAGCAGGTCTTGCCCGACGCCGCGGCGACCAACGGAATGTTCGCCGGCGTTCATCGGGGTTTGATCCAGCTCCGGCTCGAACGCCTCGATCTTTGGAAAAACAATCAGCTCCGCTGCCTTTGCCGGCAGACGCCGCCGGTGACGAAAAAAGCCGAAAGGGAACTTGGTCGAAAGCTCAAAATCCCTGATCGTGAGTTTTCCCCGATGCGGAAAAATATGGGCGGTCTTGACCTCGACCGTCTCTTTGCGGCCGATATAGACAAAATGGCTGAGTGTTCGCCTAATGATCGGTGCTTGACCAAGTCGCTTCGCGATCCACGCGGGCAGTATTGCGTCGAGGTCATCAGCGGCGATCGAACGCTCACGTTCTTTGCCGCGAACCTCTGCAACGACCGAAAAGGCAGGGAACAGCCGCTTTCGATTGGTAATGCTAACGAGTATCTGCGTCGATTCACCCGCAAAGATCGTGTCCGGAAAACGCATCTTGATATCCAGTTTTTTCAGGCAAATGCTGCCCGCAATAAAACCGGCGATCATCGTAGCGATTAGGAACGAAAGCACGATAAACAGAAGATTATTGCCCGTGTTCCACGCCGAAAAACCGACGATCAATATCAGCACCAGCATGATCGCCCCGCCGGTCGTAAATTCGAACGGTAGATTCATCTGCGACGCTTCGCGGCCCGCATTTCGGACGAGCGGCGGTACGACAAACACCAAAATTATCAGAACAAAAACAAGCGAAGCCCCGGCAGCGATACCCGCGAGACGGATGTTTCCGGTCTGATGGGCATAAAGCGTCACACCCGCCAGAGCGAGCCCGCCAAGTACGACCGCGCCGCCAAGAGCGGCATTTCGCAGATCGCGAAAGCTAAAAAGCTGGCTGGCGAGTTTTAAGTTCATTTGAACGTGGCAAGTTCGTTGAGTTAATAGAGTTCATTGAGTTTGTTGAGAAAGATTTTTGTTCAGAAACTCAACGAACTCAGGTAACTC
>JBEBGA010000030.1:0-14562 GCA_040081695.1 Pyrinomonadaceae bacterium | reverse complement strand
GATTGAGCGGTTCGAGGCGTTCGAGGTCGTCGTTGGAAAGCTGTTTTGCTAGATACGATGAGATCGCGAGGTCGTATGCGGCGGTTCGGGTGTATGCTAGTGCGGCGAGCCGTGAGCGTGTTTCGAGCGAGAGCGAACCGTCATTTTCATTTAGCTCTGCAGCGATCTCGTCGTACAAACGCGCATCTGTTACGACGGCAACATCACGCCAATTCTTTGACGCCGACCGGATCATCGCCGGGCCGCCGATATCGATATTTTCGACTGCGTCTTCGAGCGTAACGCCGTCTTTGGTAATTGTTTCTTCAAACGGATACAGATTGACGACGACCAGGTCGATGGGCGTAATACCGTGTTCGGCCATCGATGCAACGTGTTCGGGATTGTCGCGAAGGGCGAGAAATGCACCGTGCATTTTGGGGTGCAGCGTTTTGACTCGGCCGTCCATCATTTCGGGAAAGCCGGTCACTTCGGACACATCCATAACGGTTAAGCCCGCGTCACGCAGGGCTTTGGCAGTGCCGCCGGTCGAGATGATCTCGACGCCGTGACCAGCCAGTGCTGAGGTAAATTCGACCAATCCGGCCTTGTCCGAAACGCTCAACAGAGCCCGTTTTATCTTTCGCAGTTCGCTCATAAAATCAAAAAAGACGGTCGCAGGACCGCCTTAATAGCATTCGTTTAGTCTTGCGGACTCATCCGCAATTTATTTTTCTGACAGCAATAATTTCGTCCGTAAGCCACTAAACTTAAAAAAAGAATCTGCCCAAAAACAGCAGGCTGAGCACGAAAACAAACGCGTAAACAATAATTTTGATAAGACTCATAAAATCCCTTATCCTATTAACAGCAAACAACCATTCTATTGCCGCGTTACAGCCGATGTCAAAAAAAACCAGAGCGATTTTACAGATATCGGCCGTTTTCGTCCTGATTTTACAATTCTTTACATACGCAGAGGGTCAGGACGCCGAAGTTCGCATTCGTTTCCTGAAAGATGTGCCGACGACGGTCGAGGTCGAGGGGAAATATTCCTCAAGCAAGTCCCGCAAAGATCTGCGTAATCTGTCGCTCATGACGGAATACGCTGGTGTCACAGGCCTCGCCGATAGGTTCTCAAATATCGGGTTCGCAGACCGCGACGGTAAAACTCTTACAAATAAACGTTTTAATACGAGCGAATATGTAGCCGATGGCGATATCGCTCTTTTTCGTTATTTTGTAGATCTCAAATCGCTCAGCCAGCGTTCGGCTTCGGCGCACATTTCGTGGATCAATGGCGACACGGGAATTCTAATGCTAGATGACCTGATGCCGCAAAATGGCGGCGAAAGGACCGCGGCTCGGGTAAAGATCGACCTGCCCGCCGGGTGGAAAATATTCTCGACAGCGCGCCGAACATCAGACGGATCCTTTGATGTAGATAACGTAGAAAAAGCATCCTTTGTCGTTGGTAAAAATTGGCGTGAGGTAAGCACCAGTAGTACTAAATTATTGATCTCCGGCGAATGGCATTTTACCGACGACGAAGCCGCAAAGATGGCCGTAGAGGTTTTTGGCGGGTACACAAAAACATTTGGTTCCGCACCGGTTACGGCCGCTCAGATCGTTATCTTCAAATTTCCAGGTGACGTTCCGCTCGGCATTTGGGAAGCAGACACCCGAGGCAGTTCTATTACGATCGCTTCGTCGGATATGCCTTTCAAGTCGCAATCGCTCCAGCGTCTTCACGAGCAATTGAGGCACGAGATATTTCACCTCTGGATGCCAAACGGCGTGAACCTAAGCGGTCGATACGATTGGTTTTACGAGGGTTTTGCGTTGTATCAATCGCTAAAACTCGGCGTTGCGGTCAACCGTTTGAGATTTGACGACTATCTCAACACGCTTTCGCAGGCGTTAGTGATCGACAGTTTTGGTTCGCAGCGGCGTTCGCTGATCGACGCGTCAAACAATCGCTGGAACGGTTCGGAAACGCAGATCTATGCCCGCGGAATACTCGCGGCTTTTGTCTGCGATCTCGCTTTGCTGGAAAGGTCAAAAGGCAAAGTTTCGACCTACACGCTCGTTGCCGAGATATATCAAAAACATCGCAGCGGGACGACGCGCACGGATGGCACTACGGCGATCTTAAACATGATGAGATCGCGTCCCGAACTCGTTCCCGTTATTGACCGTATGATCGTCGGAGCCGATAAATTTGAGTGGCCGGCCTTGCTTTCGGCGGCGGGCATCGAACTGGCATCATCCAATTCGACGCCCGCTTTACGTGTTGTTGCAAAACCGTCGGGGCGGCAAAAGGATTTATTGGACAAGTTGGGTTATAATAACTGGCGAAAATCGACTGGAAATAATAGATGAAGATCAAGTTTTTTCTCATAATCTCAGTAATTGCGACGCTCCTTTTGCAGACCGGCTGCGGCTGGCTAGACACGGGCGTTTTCGGGCCGAGCGACACGGCAACGGTCATTGCAAAAACGGCGCAGATACGAACATCATACTCGGTCGTGGCGGCCGATCTGCTCGAGGTCAAACGCGGCGATCAGCTCGATGTGGTCGATCAGGTCGAGTTTGAAAAGGTGCCGTGGTACCGCGTCCGTGCTCGTGACGAAGCCCTGACCGAAGGCTGGATCGAGGCGCAGAATATTATCACCAGCGAAACGCTTGCCCGTTCAAAAAAGCTGGCCGAGGATTTCAAAGACCAGGCACCGCAAGCCGCTGGCGTCATCCGCTCGGCTTCAAACCTACGTTCGGCGTCGGACATGAATCCCGAAAACGTGCTGTTCAAACTAGCTAACGGCTCGACGTTTGAGATCATCCAGTGGAAATTTGTTCCAAAGCAAGAGGTTCCGGATGTTGACGACGCTCCGAAAGGACAGCAGAAAACCGGAAAACGATCAAAGAACGAGGATATCGAGTCCGCCAAAGAGCAGGGCGAACCCGAAAAGATGGATGAGAAATACGATATTTGGTTTCTCGTCCGGCTTGATCCGTCCGTTTCTCCGGCTCCGGCAGGATGGCTTTTTGGGCGCCAGGTCGAGCTGCAGGTGCCGAGCGATATCTCATTTTTCCAGCACAACAATCGAAAGTTTGTTACGTGGCAGCGGCTTGATGCTGATTCCGCGAACAAGGTCGGGTCGGGGGATAAATCTCTCGCTCCGGGCAGCTGGGTGATCCTTGCACGCAATAATTATTCGAAACCGATCGACGGCGTCGAGCCGGATTTTGACAGTATTTTGGTACTTGCTTTCGACAAATACGATCAGGCGTATTACACGTCATGGCGAAATCCGAACGGCACCGTTTTTTGGGGCACTCTGCCGCTCAAGGTTGAGGGCAAAGGCGATAACAAGACGTTTACAGTCAAGGTCCGCAGCCCCTCAGGGTCGATGGACGAAAAGACTTTCACCGTTTTCAAAGACAAGAACCGGCTAAAAGTAACGCCGCCCGAGGACATCGCACAATATCAGCAGCCCGAGATCAAGGGGAAATAGTGAACATAGACGAAAATCCGTTTCCCGAACCGGTCGAGATCGAGATCACCGATTCGCTCGATCTGCATTCGTTTAACCCTAAAGATATCCGGGCCGTAACCGAAGCCTATCTCGCCGAAGCGCATAAGAAGGGCTTTGCAACGGTCAGGTTGATCCACGGCAAAGGCGTCGGCGTCCAGCGTGAGATCGTGCGAAAAGTTTTGTCGGAAACGGATTTTGTGCGGTCGTTCAAAAATGCGCCTGAGTTTTCGGGCAGTTGGGGGGCGACAATAGTGTCGCTGGACGTTTAGGCCTCTTCGATCACCTCGGCCCAGACCTCGTCATTTTTTTGCATTCCGGGATAAGCGGCTTCGAGCAGTTCGTCCTGTTCGGCAATGCGGGTTTTTGCCTCAGCCAATTGGGTGTTAAGTTTGGCGTTCCTTGATTCGAGCTCTCTGAGGTATTTCTTACGCTCGGTGTGCAGCCTGTCGAGGTAAAACATATAGGTAAACTGCAGCCCCGCGACGCCCAGCAGCACGAACGATATTCCAATGAGTGCGTAAAACAGCATGACCCTTTAATCGGATTATACTCTTGACCTGCCCTTTGGGAAAAGTAAAAATCTAACCAAACGAGGGGATAATGGAAAGGCTATCTGATTGGTGCTTTCTTATTCGGACACTAAGGACAACTGATGACAGACGGAAATTTAAGATTACTTTACACTTTGCTTTGTGACGATGTGCGAATCGAGATGGGCAATAAGATCTCGCTGATGGGTGTTTTTCAAAACATCATGGTCGAGAAACTGCCGGTCTCGCTGATCAAATTTGCCGTCATCAACCACTGGAGCGGACAGGGAAATCACGAGACCGAGGTTCGCATACTGTCACCCGATAAATCCGACCTCATCGTCACGTCGCAACCAACGCAAATCGACCTTGCGGGTGGCGGTTTTACCGATAACGTCAGCTTTTTTGTAAATGTCGTTTTCTCAAACCCCGGCACTTACTGGGTCCAGACAATAGCAAATACGGTCGTGTTAGAAGAATTTCCGCTGATCATAACTGACTCAGAAAACCTCGATTCGATGCTTCCCGCCGAAGAGATCACAGAAACAATAAATTAGCCTCCGAGCGAGCAGCTTTACTGCGCCGTCAATTTGCCTGATATATCAATTATTGTGTCTTTCAGCTGCGAATGCTTTTCTGAGCCTGCCTTGAGGGTCTTTTTTCCCACTGTCAGCCTTATCAGCTCGCCACCTTTAAAATAATATCTCTGGTCTTCGACGCGAATGACTTTTACCGGTTTGCTCAAACCGATCTGGGTGTCATATTGACTGTGCCTGATATAGCCGAAAATCAATTCTCCATCCCGATAATAAAATTCACCGGTCGCTTTATAGGTTTCGCCAAACATTCTTGCTGTGACCTTTCGCAGATCGTCGCCCGAACGGTAAAATGTCGCCTCAGCCCCCTCGAGCGAAATATCGTCGACATCTTTCGTCACTTTTTTGTATTTCGCGGCTCCCTTGTTGATCGCCGCGACCTGGGAGCGGATCTCGGTAATATCCTTGTCGATCTGTGCTTGTACCGAAACAGCACCCACAAAAGTCAGCACAAGGCCTAAACTTAACAAACCGATACTATATCTGAGTAAACTCTTCATTTATTTGCTCCTCGCTAAACTATTTTTGCTAATTGATTGTTAGGCAGTCTATTTCTGGTCGCGGTTGATGTCAAGTGAGATCGCCGTGCGGTAGATCGCTGCCGAATCGACCTCGATCTCTTTGCTCGTAGTTGAGTCTTTGTAGGCGGCGGTAATACGGTATTTTGCACGGCCCTCGGGCTGAGAGAACGTAAATTCGCCGCTTAAAGTGGTATAGCCGGTGCCTAGCCGCTGAGTGCCGCCGTCGGCATTTACCCGATCGACGGTGACCTTGGCCCCGGTCACGCTGGTGCCGTCCTTAAAGAAAACGCTGCCTTGTATGACCACTTTTGATCCACGATCGACCATCAAAATGAGGTTGCCGCCGAGATCACGGGGTTTTCCGCTTTTGACCTCAACGCCGTATTTGATGCCGGTCGCGTAGCCCTTAGCGTCAAAAACGAAATTATAAATGCCCGGTTCGAGGCCGGTTATAACAAATTCGCCTTTGCCGTTGGTCGTCGCGGTGGCGACATCTTTTCCATTAAGTCGTGCTGTTATGGTCGCCCCGACGAGAGAATCGCCACGCATATTGCGAACCTTGCCTTTAGCTCCACCCGTGTTTTGGGCGTAGGCACTAGCCACTAGGCAGAAAGCGGCTAAGAAAATCGTTACCGCAAGGAATAGGTGCTTTTTGCTAATTCTGTGCATGCAATGTCGGAGCGGCTTGTGAACGCATCTCTGCCGCTACATCATTGATGATATCTTCGAGCGTTCGGGTTGGCTGATAGCCAATCAGGCGTTTTGCTTTTTCGAGGCTCGGCACGCGCCGCTGCATGTCTTCAAAGCCTTCGCCGTATGCTTCGCTGTAGGGAATGTAGCGGATCTCGCTGGTGCTGCCGGTCAACGCCATCGCTGTTTCGGCAAGCTTATTGATGGAAACCTCTTGGTCGCTGCCGAGATTGACGACCTGACCAAAACAGGCCGGCGTTTCGATCAGATTGATAAGTCCGCCGACCACATCCGTCACATGGCCAAAGCAACGCGACTGCGTGCCATCGCCATGCACCTCGATCGTCTCGTTTTTAAGAGCAGCCTTAACAAATCGCGGCACGACCATGCCGTATTGACCCGTCTGACGCGGGCCGACGGTGTTAAAAAGCCGTGCAACAACCACCTGCAACTGCGTTTCTTTGAAATGCGCTAAAGCCATAAATTCATCAAGCGTTTTGGCACAGGCGTATGCCCAGCGGTGCTTGTCGGTGGCTCCTGTTAGCAGGTCGTCCTCTTCTTTGAACGGCAGCGAGAGGCCTTTGCCGTAAACCTCGCTGGTTGACGGGATCAGGACGCGTTTGCGGTATTTCGAACAGTTGCCAAGCACGACATCCGTTCCATGAAAGATCGTCTCGATCGTCTTAACGGGCTGCTCCATGATCAGCCGCACACCGACCGCGCTTGCCATGTGATAGACGCGATCCGATTCGCGGATCAGCTCTTCCATTAGCTTGGCGTTCAAAACGGTGTCGATGATCAAACGAAAACCATCCCGGTCCTCGAGATGAGCGATATTCGCGTATCGCCCGGTCGAAAGGTCATCGATGACCGTGATCTCATGGCCCTCGCCCAACAATCTGTCTGCCAAATGGCTGCCTACAAAGCCGGCACCGCCGGTGATAAGAATTTTCATAATGAGTTGCCACTAGCTTTAGCTAGTGGAAATCGATCTAATAATTTCTCGGGCTTTAGCCCAAAAGTAATTCGGCTAAAGCCTTATCCTATTTTGAACTTTAACCACTAGCTAAAGCTAGTGGCAATTCATAAATCTTCTGTCAAACTTTTTCCCCGAAATACTCAACTGTCTTTCTTAAACCTTCTTCAAGAGCTATCTTTGGCTGCCACCCAAGCAAATTATTTGCACGGTCGATATTGGGTTTGCGCTGTTTTGGGTCGTCCGCCGGCAGCGGCATATATTCGATATTGATCGGTTTTCCGGTCGATCTGCCCACCTCGTCGGCCAGTTCTTTCATTGTAAATTCGCCAGGATTGCCGAGATTTACCGGCATATGTATGTCGCCGTCAACGGCGTTCATCAGCCGGACGATGCCGTCAACCAAGTCGCTTACATAGCAGAACGAACGCGTCTGTGTGCCGTCGCCGTAAATCGTCAGTGGCTGTCCGCGCAGGGCCTGGACGATAAAATTTGAAACGACACGGCCGTCGTCTTCGAGCATACGCGTGCCGTAAGTGTTGAAAATACGCACGATACGGGTATCGACACCGCTCTGGCGATGATAGTCCATCATCAGCGTTTCGGCAACGCGCTTGCCCTCGTCATAGCAACTGCGGAGCCCGATCGGGTTGACGTTGCCAAAATAATCCTCAGTTTGCGGATGAACCGCGGGGTCGCCATAGACCTCAGACGTCGATGCCTGCAAGATCCTCGCGCCGACGCGTTTTGCCAGGCCGAGCATATTCAGCGTGCCCATCACGTTGGTCTTGACCGTTTTAACGGGATTAAATTGGTAATGGACTGGCGAAGCGGGACAGGCGAAATTATAGATCTGATCGACCTCAAGCAGTATCGGTTCGGTCACGTCGTGACGAACAAGCTCAAAATGCTTGTTGTCCATTAAATGGATAATGTTTGCCTTGCGCCCGGTAAAAAAGTTGTCCAAACAGATGACTTCGTTGCCATCTGCCAGCAGCCTGTCGCATAGGTGTGAGCCAATAAAACCAGCACCGCCGGTGACTAGAATACGCATAAGAGATATTTTGCCACATTTTGTCCGCCATCGACAGGCTGGCGAACTTCCTTTATTTCTTCCTTACAACCGGTGTGTTTTGCGGAACTTTTAGATTCGCTTCAAAAAGTTTGAAGATGCGCTTGTATTCATCCGCCCAACTGGTCGGCTGAACAAAACCGTGGTCCTCGACCGGATATCCGGCTAGTTCCCAGTTTTCTTTTCGCAGTTCGATCAATTTTTGAGCGAGCCGCACGCTGTCCTGATAATGGACGTTGACATCGACCATGCCGTGACATATGAGCAGAGCACCTTTGAGCCCGGCGGCGTGGTAGATCGGCGAACTTTTACGATAGGCCTCCTGATCGCTTTGCGGCAGATTTAGGATGTTTGACGTATATCCGTTGTTGTAGTGTGCCCAGTCGGTCACGGGACGCAGAGCGGCTCCGGCGGCGAAAACATCCGGCGTTGTAAACATCGCCATCAGCGTGATGAATCCGCCATACGACCCGCCGTATAGCCCGATACTTTTTGCATCGACGCCATGCTCCTTGACCAGATAATCAGCCGCATCGACGTGATCCGTCAAGTCCTTACCGCCCATGTGGCGGTAAATCCCGGTGCGCCAATCGCGGCCATAACCGGCGGAGCCGCGATAATCGATATCGAGCACGGCATAGCCTTTTTCCATCAGCAGGTGATGAAACATATATTCGCGGTAATAGGTGCTCCACCAGTTATGCACATTTTGCAGATAACCGGCTCCGTGTACGAACAAAACCGCAGGGCCGCCTTTTTTGAAATTGGCAGGTTTATAGAGCCGTCCGTACACGGTCGCACCGTCGCGAGCCTTGAAATTGACGATCGGCGGCGTGATCCAGTTGTAAGATCTCCACTCGTCGGTCGGTGAATTTGTGATCTGCTTGATCTCCGATTCCGTCGTGCCGGTTTTGGTCGGTGCGATGTAAAGCTCGGGCGGTTTGTTGGCAAATGAACGGACGATCGCGAGCTTTGTTTGATCAGGCGAGATCGTCGCCGCATTATTGCCAGTCATCGAGGTCAGCTTTGTTCGGGCACCGCCGTCAAACGACATCGAGTAATAATTCCGCTCGAAAAAACTCCCTTCGCTCGATGTGAAATAGAATTTGGCCTTGTCTTCAGACACCCGCACATCCGAGACCTCGAATGTTCCTGAGGTCAACTGCACCGGCTGTCCGCCGTCGATCGAGACAGTGTAAAGATGGGCAAACCCATCGCGCTCCGACTGGAAAAATACGCGCTTATTATCGGGCAGCCAGCCTAAGCCAAAGGACCCCGGCCCGCCGACCCAGGCATCGTCACGTACCGTCGCGAGCACCTTTGTTTTTCCTGTTGCGGTATCGAGATGTAGGATCCAGCGGTCCTTATTATCCGTAGATCTCGCTTGCAACACAGCATTTTTGCCGTCGTCCGACCATTGCGGCGAAAACATCTGCACATCGCGGTCACGCGGCTGTTGAGGGCCGCCTTGTATTCCTGTCGCGTTGCCGTCGGTTTTCGCCGGCGGAGTCGCAGCCAAACGCTGACCGTGATCGATCCATTTTGTATCGCCGGTCACGACATCGAGGATAGCGATACGGGTGCGTCCCTGAACGTCGCCAACCTTTGAGCGGCCAATGATGTCCTCGGTATAGGCGGATTCGGTGACGTAATTGGGAACGATGGTATTTTTTGCACCGGTGCCTGGTTCATTAACCGAAACGATGACGGTCTTTCCGTCCGGCGATAGGGCAAAGTTGCCCGCATTTTGACCCGCTGTCAGTTGAAACGGCTTACGGTTGCCCTTTTCCCGGTCACTACGCTTTTTCTCATCGGCCTCGCGTTTTTCTGCTCTTTCGCGAATCACGGCCAGCAGATCACGCTCTTCTTTTTTCAGCGATTCCTGGCTTTCGGTGCCCTTACGGGCGTCCGGATTTGGGCCTCCGCCAGCACCGGGAGCACGAATATCGGTCAATTGCTCTAACATCCCGCTGTCGAGTGAAAAGGAATACAGATTATTTTGCCTAACAAAAGTGATATGACGATCATCGCGGATAAATCTCGGGTTTGTCTCGATCTCGGTCGTTTTTGTGATCTGGCGACGCTCGCCGGTCTGTAAATTGTAGAGAAAAATGTCGCCGCTATCGGCATAGACGGCCGTCTTTTTGTCGTTCGAAACATCACCATTAGCCGGAGGGGTTAGACGGGCTTCTTCTTCTGTCAGCTTGCGCAAACCCGTGCCGTCGGCGTTGACCTCATAGGTCGCGGTGTCGCCGTTTAGGGGTTCGTTCGCCCGTTTCCAGCTAAAATAGATCTTTTTGCTGTCCGGCGACCATCGCACATTGGTAGGTTCGTATCCGACCAGAGCCGGCCCCCGCATAATGCTGTCGATCGTCAGATCAAACTTTTTGGCCTGAGCCGTCTGTTGTGCCGAAGCGGCGACAGGGCTAAAACAAAAAACTACTATGAAAATGAACGATAGTGTCGATCTCATTTAGGTTTCCTTCTCTACTTTTATTTTTGTGTTGATAAGATCACGGCAATTCCATCGCCGCCGCACGTTTTTCAGTCTTTTGAGCGTCCGTCAGACGGCCGTATTCATAGATCGCGTTTTCCCAAGTGCCGTACATTGCGTTTGGCAAGACGATCCAGCGTTTGCCCCACTCGCTTTTGATCTTATCGACCTCGGCAAAACGGTCGGCGACGCTTTTGCGTTCAAATACGTCAGAAAGGTCGTCAAGGTTATCGCCCATCAGCATTACGATGCGATATTTTTGTGAGATCATCTCGCGTCGGGGCGTTTTGGTCGAGATATTATTGCCCTGCGCGTCTTTTTGGCGGAGCAGAACATTGTCAGCCGAAATATCTGTAAATCCCACATTTTTGAGATTGTCCATGGTCGCCTGCTTTTGCACCTCATCGCGGTTTGAGACGTAAAAAACTTTTACACCTTTGGACACCGCATAATTTAGGAAATCGACGCTGCCGGGGATCGCCTTTGCCTTACGCATCTCGCCCCACGCGTACCAGTCTTTGAGGTCAAACGCGACGCGGTTTTTGATGCCCCAAGCCTGCGAAGGCGAATTATCCAGCACCGTTTCGTCAATATCAACTACGATAGCTCGCGGTTTTTTCTGCTCGATCTTTGGCAGTTTTTTGACATTTTTTTTATCGAGATCGGCATCGAGCTGCCAGCGGCCAAGGTTAAATGCCTGATACGCGAGTGCTCGATACTCGGCCGCCTTTTGCATCCAGAGCGTTGCTCCGGCTTGATATTCGTTATCAACCTTTGCCGCCGGAGCGGTGCCGGGCTGTGCCATCGACCCCGTAACAAAATACGTAGCCGTTACCGAGCAAGCGACGAGCACACACGCATAAATGCCATTTCTAAAATTCATATTATGATTCCCAAAGTTGTTTGAGATGATTATAGTTGATTTATGCCCGAAACGCCGAAGCAAAAGGATTCGCCCGACAAAGACAGCTCAAACTGGAGCGACGATCAACAGACGCGCGGCTATTACTACGACGACGCTCACGGGTATGAGAAATACGAGCCTGAGAAAGATGAGGACGATGAAAGAACCACCCCGTCATCCGAAGCGGATGCCACCCCTCCTTGGTAAGGAGGGGAGCTGATTACGCCGCCGTCGTCTCAATATCAACCTTGATCCCGCGCCACTTTCCCTGACTAAATCGCACCAGACTTAAAACACACCGCGTAATGTGTCCCGCAAAGATCGCCAGCCAGATGTGCATCGGTTCGAGCGTCATAAATTGCTTTATGGCGAAACAAATACCGAGCGGTATCGCGACCTGAGAGATGATCGAGATGTAAAGCGGGCCTTTTGTGTCGCCCGTACCTTGCAGCCCGCCGGTATAGGTCAGAGCAACCGAGATAAACAATCCCGAAAATGCCAGAACACGAAGCAGTTGTACGCCAAGCGCGACCGCATCCGGGTCGGTCATGCCAAAAATGGCGAGTAGCTGCATGGGGAAAAAGAAATAAAATAACCCAAGAAACGCCGATCCGATCAACCCAAATTTGGCTGCCGTATTGACAGCAGCATTGGCTCTATCAGGGTGTCCGGCTCCTAGGTTTTGCCCCGCGACGGCCGCCGAGGCTCCCATCAACCCGACCGATGTCCAAGTAACGAGCGAGAAAAGCTGACCGTAAGACACCGCAAAGGCGGCCTGTGCAGCGGCGCTCTGGGCTAGGCTGCCGATAAACGATAGCATCAACACACCGCCGACATTCATTGCAATGCCCTGGATACCTGTGGGCAGCCCAAACTTGAATAGATTACGGATGACCTTCCAATCCGGCGCCCAGCCTTGTCCACGCGGGAACCCAACAACCCACGCGCCGCTCCACATTTTATAGATCGCAAATGCTCCTACGAGCCCCGTCGCGATGCTCGTGCCGATCGCCGCACCGGCGGTACCAAATGCGGGTATCGGCCCAAGTCCGCTGATAAATACGATGTTTAGCAACAGGTTAAGCACCGTCATCGCAATGCCGAGCATCATCGGCGTCTTAGCGTCGCCCGCCGAACGCAGAGCCCCGCTTGTCATAAAAAAGATAAGCAGCCCGATGCTAAAGACAAATGTGATACGTAAAAATGGCAGAGCTTCGGCTTTGACGCCCGCATCCGAGCTGACAAAATCGAGTAGATACGGAGCGGCAAAATAGCCGACCGGGGCCATAATGCCTACCGCGATAAAAATGGCCGTCAAGAATGCCTGATAGACGGTGCGGTTTACTTTCTCGACCTCGTGGGCACCCGCAAACCGGGCAACCAGCACGCTCATACCCGTAAACAGCGACGAGATAAACACGATTACGACCAGAAATATCTGAAAGCTGATACCGATCGCGGCGTTTGCCTTATACCCGACCAGATTGCCGACCAGCACATGATCGACCATGCCCTGCAGCCCGGCGATCATATTTGTCAGCATTGTCGGCCAAGCGATCTTCCAGACGGCTCGTGACAGCGGCCCTTCGACGATCGAGCGGTCAAATTTTTTCTTTTGAGGTTGAACGGGAGCCTCGATGTCGGCCTCACTGTCGGCAAGCGGAGTTGTTCGTTCGGCGTCTTCCATTATTTTGTCGGCTGATGTTAGTACGAATTAAAGCGTAAACCGTTTCGTTGGATTAACAAAATGTCATTGTAGATTGTCGCGGCTGGCTGTCTGTAAAAAAAGAGGCCGCCATCGCCGGCGGCCTCGAGTGTAGAGTTTAAGCTCTTCTAAAAGGTAAACCTTGCTCCCAACTGAGCGGTGAACGGACGGCCGATCGGCGGTCCGAATCCCGGGCCGAATAACGAGCTCGGCTGCATAAAGGTCGCTGCCGAAGTAGCCGCGTTCAAGCCGAGCCGGGCGTTCGAACCAAATGCTAAGTTGTCTGTATTGAACACGTTGTAAAAGTCAATGTATGCGTTCAGCTTATAACGCTCTCCGAACGAGAAGGTTTTGGTTGCCCGCACGTCGACGTTAATGAAACGATGGCTGATCTCACGAACCGCTCCGCTTGCATCAACAAAAAAGCCGCTGCGATATTGATTGACAGATTGTTGTCGGCAGCCACGCGGGTTTAGTGCCTGGATCGCCGCATTATTACCGCGAACTGCAAAAACCGACGCCAGGCTGACACCGTCACAAAGCCTGTCGATCGTGGTCAGGCCGTCACCGTCGATGTCGATGCCCGTATTTGCTGAGAACGGTCGTGCCGACGCGATCTGAACGATAGGCGAGATCTGGAATCCCCACTTGAGGTTGAACACACCGTTCAGAACAAATCGATGACGTTCATCCAGCCGGGTCGGTCCAAACTCGCCCGCAGCAAACTGATTCTCAGGTGTGATCGCAATGCCGTTACCCGAATACGAAGCAGTTGGCTGTCCACCCCAAGCACGCGAAAATGCTAGCACGTAACTCGCATTGAGCAGCATCTTATTCGTGCGGTACTTGAGCGTTGTCGCCCAACTGTCGAACAGCGATCTGTTTGTCGTCGCGAACATATTGATCTGTTCGAGACGGTTGGCAGGAAGCCCGGCTGCGACAAATGCCTGATCCAGCACACGGCTGGCCGCACCACGCACACATCGCGGGCTTGCCGGTGTAGCGTTTGGATAAAGCGGATCACAAACTCCCTTGATCTGTGGGTTGATGTTCAAGAATCGCGGTTCGTGTACGCCAAGCGTATGTACAAAATCGCTCGATATGGACATACGCGGGGTCAATTCGCGCTGAATACCGATCGAGAATTTCTGCACGTATGGCTCGGTAGCGTCCGGGTCGTTGATACGTCCTACGGCTCCGACCGCTAGGTTTGCAAACGAGAATCCCGGAGGCAACGCAGGCAGCGGATCAACGCCATAACGAAATGTCGCAAGCTGTGCGGCCGTCAGTGAAATAGCCGTCTGGAAAACCTGCGGCTCTGACTGTGTCGCCGAGAAAAGCGACAGGTTTTGGAAGATCTGATCGTAAAAGATACCGTATCCGCCGCGGACCACCGTTTTGGCATCGCCGAACGGATCCCATGCAAATCCTACGCGGGGCTGAAATTCTTTCCAATTTGGCGTTGTGCGTGTTAACTTTGCCGCGTTGCTTGTCAGGGCCTGAGCGAGCGGATGATTGACACTGCGTAGGATGTTGATCGTACGGTTATTGTTCTGTGC
>JBEBGA010000292.1:0-4011 GCA_040081695.1 Pyrinomonadaceae bacterium | reverse complement strand
GCTCCGAATATCGACAATCTTGAGGTCTCGGGTGTGGCAAACGTCACGTTGAATGATATTAAAAATGAAGGGCTGACGATCGATTCATCCGGAGCGTCTAAGATCAAGATCTCCGGCGAGACGGCAAAACTGACGGTCGATGTCAGTGGAGCGTCTAAGATTGACGCTGAAACCCTGACAACAGGGAACGCAAACATTGACGCAAGCGGGGCAAGCAACGTCACCGTCAATGTAACTGGAGATCTTCGGGCGGAGGCTTCGGGTGCAAGCCGCATTAGCTATACAGGTACGCCAACCAACATCACCAAAGATACGAGCGGTGCGAGCAAGGTCACCAAGAAAGACTAGGTCTCAACCGCCTTGGTCGTGACTCCGGCGATGTGTCCGTCTTTATCGATCCCAACGGCATAGATGTCGACCTGTACACGGCCAACGCGGAACACTTTTGGATCACTTAGATTTTCTCCGAGCAGCTTGTGCAGCTCGGAGAATTTTTTTGCACGTAGCTTTTCTGCATCGCCGTACCAATCTCTGTTCTCTGTCAACCGACCGAAAAAGTCATCTCGTGACAGTTCCAAAACCTGCGAATCGCCCGGCAGGTTTGCCTGCTGTAAGATGGTCTCTCCGGTTACAGCCTCTGCCGCCGATCCGAAAAATGGTATCACCGGTGCGTCCATTTCACTGATGTAAATGAGGCCGTCACAGGCGGTTGCAAGCATCGCTGGTAGCTCGATCGAAATATTGCTATTTTCTTGAAAAAAATCTTGCATTTTTTTGCCGATTTTGACCTCTTTTTTGTCGGAAAATTGTAATTTTTCTTAGTCTATCACATTCAAAAAAATGGCTGAACTGTTGTCAGAAAAGGAAGTTAAATTCGTGTTAAACGCGCCGAAAAAAAGCTGTGGATAATGGTTTGCGAACCGTCATTTTTCGTGTTAGTCTGTATCCCGTTTCCAGTAAATGGGCATCTGTAACCTATTGAAAGTAAACGGCTTAATGCGCTACTTTAGGTTTTGTGTGTTTCCGCCAATCCTTTGTGGAAAAGGCTGTGAATATCTCGTCGGCCGCGATCATTTTGGCGGCCATAAAGATAGAGAAAATAACGACTTTATCGGCGCGTCCAGACCCGTCGATTGCCCTAAACGGAACCAGCAATATTACACGTAAAGCGAGCATAAACTATGCCCGCCGCAAACAGATTATTTTGAAACCGATCTCGCAAAAAACAACCGCCTGGGAAGACGCCCTTAGCCACATAAAAACGCGGCTAAATGATGACGTTTTTAACACCTGGTTTCGCCCGATACAGTTTGACGGTGTCGATGAAAAACACACCGCCCTTCAACTCCGTGCCGGACAGGTGACCAAAGACTGGGTCAGTCTATATTACAGCGAGTTGCTCGAACAGACGCTCGCTGAGATCGGGATGTCTAACTACAAAGTTAGCTGGCTGATCGACGAAGACCACGCACCCCAATTTGGCTCCGAGGCACCTGAGCCAGATCTCGTGTTCCTGACCAAGAACGGCCCGGCGTCCGCTCCGCTCAACAGCGACCGGGCGAGCTTTATCGACATTGAGCCGGCGGGCGATTCGCTCAATCCAAAATATACCTTCGAAAAATTTGTCGTCGGTTCGTGCAATCAGTTTGCCCACGCGGCGGCCAAGGCAACGGCCGAGTCGCCGGGCACGACGTACAATCCGCTATTTATCTATGGCGGCGTAGGTCTTGGCAAAACACATCTGATGCACGCGATCGGCCACTCGATCAAGCTGCGTTCGCCGCACATGCGCGTCTCGTACATCACGAGCGAGCGGTTTATGAACGAGCTGATCAACGCCATTAGGTTTAATAAGACGCCCGCGTTTCGCGACAAATACCGCTCGATCGACGTGCTCCTAATGGACGACGTTCAGTTCATGGCCGGCAAAGAGCGTACGCAAGAGGAGTTTTTCCATACCTTTAACACGCTGCACAACGGCCAAAAGCAGATCATCGTCACATCTGACTGCCCGCCGCGTGAGATACCGACACTTGAGGAGCGACTGCATTCAAGGTTTGAATGGGGGCTGATCGCCGATCTCGAACCGCCCGATCTTGAAACAAAGGTCGCGATCCTCAAACGCAAGGCTGACATGGACGGGTTTGATCTCGATAATGACATCGCCCATTACATCGCCGGCAAGGTCAAGAGCAACGTCCGCGAGCTTGAGGGTTCGCTTGTCCGTCTCGTCGCCATCGCTTCGCTCAAGGGCGTGCCTATATCTAAGGTTCTGGCCCAAGAGGCGATGAAAAATATCCTCGACAGTTCGCGGCCCGCCGGTGTCACGATGGACCGTATTGCCCGCGGAGTGGCCGCACACTACGATCTGACGGTCGAGGAGATGAAAGCCAAGAGCAACTCGCGTGCGATCGCGCTGCCGCGTCAGATAGCGATGTATTTGTGCAAACAATTGACCCGGCACAGCTTTCCTGAGATCGGGCGCGAGTTTGGCGGCAAGCATCACACGACCGTGATGCACTCGGTTGACAAGATCGAAACGCTCTGTAAAGACGACCGTAATTTCCACAGGGACGTCGAAGAGCTAATCGATAGTATTTGCAACTAATTAAAACTGTTTGGGCGTGGAAATGCAGTAAAACTTTTCCACACTAACAAAGAGTTATCGTCGGTGTAAGTGGTTTGTTTTTAGCTATTTGAATAAATATTTTCCACATTTCCGCAAGGGCGGCCAAAAGAGGGCTGTGGACATCGGTGGATAACTCGGGCAAACAGAAGTTACCCACAGGCTACTGGTTTTTCCACAAGTTATCCACAGGCCGTTGTGGAAGGAAAAACGCCTTATTTAATAAAGGTTTAGGCCGCTTTTACACATTTACACAGGCTCTATTACTAATACTATTTCTTAATAGATTTGAGATCTTATTTAGTAACAGAAAAGGCGGCCGCAAGAAAAGATTGAAAACGAGAAACGTAGCGTTGTATGATATTTAATATGTTGTGTTACTTACGAAACACAAGAACAGCCAGATCTTATTCGTGACATTCGTGTAATTCGTGGCTAAGTTTTTTTGAGGAGTTAATTATGGAATTCAAGATCAAGCAGAGCGTATTGAAAGAAGAGTTAGGATTTATCCAGGGCGTCGTCGAACGTAAGACGACCATCCCGGTGCTGTCCAACATCCTGATCGAATCGATCGGCGAAAACGAGATCCGCATCGTCGGTACCGATCTGGATGTGACGATCCGCTGCGATGCCGAGGCCGAGATCATCACGCCGGGGTCGATCTGCGTACAGGCACGCAAACTGTTTGACATCGCACGTGCTCTGGAGCCGGGTGACGCTCATTTCAAAAAAGAGGATAACGAATGGGTGACGATGAAAGCGGGCCGTGCTAATTTTCGTCTCGCCGGTGTCAACCGCGAACAGTTTCCCGAGATACCAAATTTCAAGAGCACGCCGCTCAAACTCTCGGCCGACACGTTCAACTACATGATCCGCAACACAGCGTTTGCGATCACCAATGAGCAGTCACGCTTTACCCTGTCGGGTGCAAAATTTATCATCGGCGACGGCTCGGCCAAGATGGTCACGACCGACGGCCATAGGCTCGCGTATGTCGAGCGGGCGATCGACGACAAAGAGGCCGTGATGGATACGCTCATACCGAAAAAGGCTCTGCTCGAGCTGGTCAAAATATCACGCGGCGAGGGCGAGGTTTCGTTTGGCGAGGACCCAAACCACATCTATTTTGAGGTCGAGGGCCGTCTGCTGATCACCCGCAAGCTCTCGGGCAATTTCCCCAACTACGAAATGGTCATGCCTAAGGACAACGACAAATCGGCCGTTTTTGACCTTGAGGAAATGCGAAACGCGGTCCGCCGTATGTCCCTGATCGCCGACGAACGCAACCGCTCGATCCGGCTCACCATTCGTGAAGGCGAGATCGAGGTCATTGCCCAGTCCACCGAAGAAGGCGACGGCAGCGAGGTCGTCCAAGCCGATTACAC
>JBEBGA010000291.1:0-4028 GCA_040081695.1 Pyrinomonadaceae bacterium | reverse complement strand
CCCCAACCTCGTATATTCTGTGTTTGATTTTTCCAATTCAACTTAAACTTACTTTTTCGGAGGCAAATCAATGATTGCGATCTTAGGTTATGTGGTCTTTTTGGTAGGAATGATCTGGCTTATCGTCACGGCGGTACAGACAGGCAAGGATACAGCGGACAAAGTCATCTGGGGACTCGTCAACTTTTTATGTCAGCCCCTCGGCGGCATCATTTTTTATTTTGTTAAGAAGCAGGGTCTCGTGCCTATGTTGGTTACGATCGCTGGTTTCGTCCTGATGATCGTCGGCGGCGGAGCAAGTTTCTCAATGGGCAATCTGCCGCAATAATCTGTGGCAAATGGTTTTATCGTCGACCGGCGTGTGCTGCTGTTGCAGTACGCGCCGGTCGTCTTTTGGATAGCCGTTATATTTTATCTGTCGAGCGATCAGGGCTCGATGTCGCAAACCTCTCGTTTTATCAGGCCGCTGCTCGAGTTTCTATTTCCCGCCGCACCTGAGCAAACTCTCATCATCTACCACAGTTACATCCGCAAAGCCGCCCATTTCACCGAATACGCCGTCCTCGCATTTCTCGCGGTCCGGGCTCTATCAATACCGGCAACCGTCCGTCTGCACAAATGGCGGTTTATCTTACCGCTGCTGCTCGTCGTAGCCGTCGCCGCGATCGACGAGTTTCACCAGAGCTTTGAGGCATCGCGGACCGGCTCGATCCTCGACGTCATGCTGGACATATCGGGCGGTGTGGTAATGATAGTTCTGTTGAGGCTTATGAGGCGGCCGAGACTGTCGCCAATTGATGATATCGCGGGATTCGACGAAGCCTGAGATGCCGCCGGAGAAACCGAAGTATCAGTAACCGGGAAAAATGCAAGGAGCGGACGCCGCGGTAAGCCGTATCTGGGGTATCGGGAAACGATGGGTGAAAAGCGGATCTGATAAATTACCGGTAAATCACCTCTCTACAGTTTTTCGGTCAAAAACCGTTTTTGGCCTAACGGCGCGAGCTTCTGGACGAAACGCGTCCTCTCTCTGCATTTTCGCTATTACGAACCGCTTTTGACCTGACGGCGCTGGCTCACTGGACGAAACGCGCCCGGTTTTTGGGCAAATTACTTCCATTTCGCGCAACTTTGTGTCATATTTTATCGTTAAGAGTTACTGATAAGGAGATCTATAAATGAGCATTATTGACAAGATAAAAGACGCCGCGATGAACCAGTTTATTGAGGTCATCGAGTGGCTTGACGACAGCCAGGACACGCTGGTCTATCGCTTTCCGGTCGCCGGACAAGAGATCAAAAACGGAGCGCAGTTGATCGTTCGCGAATCACAGGCCGCCGTGTTTGTCTTTGAGGGCCAGATCGGCGACGTCTTTACACCTGGTAAATATGAGATCGACGGCGGCAATACGCCTATCCTGTCGAAACTGGGTGCGTGGAAATTTGGCTTTAACTCGCCATTCAAATCCGAGGTCTATTTTGTTAATACCAAACAGTTTACGGACATGAAATGGGGAACGTCAAACCCGATCATGCTCCGCGACGCCGATTTTGGCATGGTCCAACTGCGTGCTTTTGGTGCGTACAGCCTGCGGGTGGCATCGCCCGGTGATTTTATCAAGGAGATCGCGGGTACAAACGCTCATTTCAGCACCGAGGATATCGAGGGCCAGCTCAAGCGTGCGATCGTCACCGAATTCTCAGATTCGCTGGGCGAGCTAAAGATTCCTGCGATCGAACTCGCGTCGCAGTACAAAGAGCTCGGCGAAAAGATCCGCGGCCAGATCAACGAAGATTTTAAGGGCTACGGGCTCGAGGTAACCAAATTTTACGTCGAGAACGTCAGCGTTCCCGAAGAGGTCCAGGACGCGATCAACAGACGTGCCGCAATGGGTGCTCTCGGTAATGTCGATAATTATATGAAATTTCAGGCAGCCGATGCTCTGCGTGACGCTGCTCAAAACGAGGGCGGCGGTGCCGGACTCGGTGCGGGGCTTGGAGCCGGTTTTGCGGTCGGCAACCAGATGGCAGGAGCCTTTGGTGCCGGGCCGCAAGCAAGCACGTCAGGCGGTCCCGCCGGTGCATCATCAGCGACCGTCGCATGCCCGACCTGCAATAAGGCTAACGCTGCCGGAGTTAAATTCTGTGCCGAATGCGGCGGCAAGATGGAAATCGCTCAGGTCCCGTGCGTAAAATGCGGAGCCAACCTTCGTGAGGGAGCAAAATTCTGCTCCGAGTGCGGCTCGACACAAGAAAAAGCAAAGTGTGCCGGCTGCCAGCACGAACTCGCCCCGGGTGCAAAATTCTGCCCGGAATGCGGAACCAAGACCGAAGCGGCCTAAATTAAAAGGTAGAAGTAAAAAGGCAAAATAGGAAACTATTCCTGTTTTGCCTTTTGCCTTTTCAATTTTTACTTTAGAATCGGACTATGCCAATCAATCCCCAATTACTCGAGATTCTCCGCTGCCCGCAATGCCGGTCTGAGGTCAAGATCGATGAGGCACAGACACGCCTTAAGTGTATAAACCCTGAATGCTCATTGGTTTATCCGATCCGTGCCGACATCCCTGTAATGCTCGTTGACGAAGCCACGGTGGAAAAATAGAAAATAGCAGTGGAAAATTAAACTCTGCTCAGTAGATCTCTACCGCACGCATTTACGGAATTGAAAGCTCACACCGCGCTCAAGCGCCCTGTTTACGGCGCTTGAGCGCGTACTTTCGTAGGCGCAAATGTTGACACTTACCCTTTGAAACACTAGTATTTATAGTTTCGACTATTGTAGCCGAACTGTCTCTATATGTTTGAATCGTTATCCGACAAACTCAAATTAACACTGCGAAATCTTCGCGGGCAGGGCAAGCTTACGCCCGAGCACGTGGACGCGGCGTTGCGTGAGATACGGATGGCTTTGTTAGAGGCAGATGTTAACTACAAAGTCGCCAAGGATTTTGTCGAGTCGGTCCGCGTAAAAGCGGAGGGCGAAGAGGTCTGGAACGGCCTGAAACCGCACGAACAGGTCGTTAAGATCGTCTATGACGAGCTGGCCGAACTGATGGGCGGCACTTCGTCGCGGCTTGTTTTTACCAAGCAAACACCGAACGTCGTGATGATCGTCGGTTTGCAGGGTTCGGGAAAAACGACCTCGACGGGCAAGATCTCGCGTTGGCTCGCGGACAATCAAGAGCGAAAGCCTTTGCTCGTGTCGGTCGACGTTTATCGTCCCGCCGCCCGCGAACAACTTAAGGTTGTCGCAAATGCTGTAAATGTAGCGGTTTACGAGGGCAAAGATTCTAACGACCCGTTGACGCTGGTCAAGGGCGCGGTCAAACACGCCAACGAATTTGGTTTTGACACGCTGATGATCGACACGGCCGGCCGTCTGCACATCGACGACGAGCTGATGGTCGAGCTCGAGCAGATCAAGGCCGAGACAAAGCCGATCGAGGTTTTGTTTGTCGCCGATGCGATGACCGGCCAGGATGCAGTTAATTCGGCACAAGTTTTTCACGAGCGTGTCGGCATAACCGGCGTTGTCCTGACCAAGATGGACGGCGACGCACGCGGCGGTGCGGCCCTCTCGATCAAGCAGGTCATTGGCCAGCCCGTTAAGTTTGTCGGCGTCGGTGAAAAATACGACGCGATCGAGCCTTTTTACCCTGATCGTATCGCCCAGCGAATACTCG
Organism: Pyrinomonadaceae bacterium; assembly: GCA_040081695.1. GTDB lineage: Bacteria > Acidobacteriota > Blastocatellia > Pyrinomonadales > Pyrinomonadaceae > OLB17. The sequence continues at coordinate 342 of JBEBGA010000291.1, read as the reverse complement.
GCATGGGCGATGTCCTGACCCTTATTGAAGAGGTTCAGGGCAAGATCAACGAAGAAGAGGCCCAAGAGCAGCTGCGGAAAATGACGACGAATCAGTTTTCGCTCGAAGATTTTCGCAATCAGCTCGGACAGTTCAAAAAGCTTGGCTCGATGTCCAAGCTGATGAAAATGCTGCCGGAACAGATGACAGGCGGTATGCAGATCAGCGACGAGCAATCTGCCGTCGTAGATCACCAGATGAAACGGACCGAGGCGATCATCGATTCGATGACGCGGCAGGAACGCAATAATCACAAGGTTTTGGATGCGAGCCGAAAGACGCGCATCGCGGGCGGTTCGGGTT
>JBEBGA010000290.1:0-4047 GCA_040081695.1 Pyrinomonadaceae bacterium | reverse complement strand
TTCTATCGGTCACCGTCCGCATAGCGATCGACGGTGCCACCGCCCCCGCCGCCGTTTGGGTGTGTTTGAAATAATCGTACAGATCTATTTTGCTGTAATCCCGCTGGATCGAGCGTCCAGACGGCGTCAGGTAACGGGCAGTGGTTAATGTCAAACCAGTATTGCCCGGCAAGTCGAGCACGCTTTGGACAAGGCCCTTGCCAAAGGTCTTATAGCCGACGATCATCGCCCTATCATTGTCCTGGAAAGCTCCTGCGACGATCTCTGATGCCGAAGCCGTGTCTTCGTTGACGAGCACGACCAGCGGCATCGTTTCGGGATTAGTGTTGGTTGAGCGCCATTCGCGGTTGTCGATACGCGAGCGGCCTTTTTGCGACAGGATCAGCGTTCCGGCCGGAAGAAATTTCTCGGCCACTTTTACGGCCTGATCGACAATGCCGCCGCCGTTATTTCTGAGATCGAGTACCAGCGAGCGCATTCCTTGCTGCTTGAGGCTCCGAATCGCCGTGTCAAATTCGTCGCTGGTCGTGTAGTTAAATCCTTCGGAAAGCTCGATATAGCCGACACCCGGACGCAAAATATACGCGTCGGGAATCGAGGGCTGCGACACGCGGCCACGACGAATCTCGACCGTCTCAACGCGTCCGGTTGCCGCCCGCTCTACCGACATTCGAAATACGCTGCCGTTGGCACCGCGGATCCTATCGCGGACATCGTCTGACGCTTTGCCCGTCATTTTCTCACCATTGATGGCAACGATCTTATCACCATACCGCAGTTGTGCTCTAAATGCAGGTGATCCGGGATTTGTCGCGAGGATAAACGTGTCCAGCACACCCGAACGCTCAAAATTGGCTATCGTCACGCCAATGCCGGTGTAACCGCTTTTCTGTTCGTCAAGCAGATCTTTCCAGTCATTAGCATCGTGAAAATTAGAGTGCGGGTCGAGTGTGTGCAAGGCACCAGTCAGAGCGTTTGTGGTCATCTCGGCGCGGCTTATTTTTCGGCCGTCGATGTGATAGCGGGCTATGATGTCCTCGGCATCGCGTATTTCGGCGGCAATGCGTGATGTTTTAGTTTCGGGTTCTGCGTTTGGTGGAATTGTCGTCGAACCGCCCGATGCAGCAAATGTGCTGCCGCGTTTGATGGAGAAAGGTTCCGGCGGTGCGTTTAATGTTGGCCTCTGAGCGGGCATTCCCGCCGCAAGTGCGGAAACGACCAGAAATGCTCGAAAAATGCGGCCGGGTTGGTACATAGGCGAAATGAAAAACAAATAGACCCCAAGACCGGCAAACGCACGGTCGGTCTGTCAGAAAAAAGATCGGCGGAATTAACGGCACTTAATTACCGCCGATCACACATTTGGTATGCCTACTTTATACAGCGAAACGGCATTGATTTCCAAATTTTTCGATCAAATTTGCGTGGGTTTAGGTGCTTTGATTTTTGCCTGCGGAAGTGTTCTCATAAAATGTAAAGTAAATATGAGCCATTCATTCAAATTACCGCCGCTCGACATCGAAGAATACGCGCTCGCCAACGGCCTCCGCGTGGTGCTTAACCGCGATACTGTCGCACCCGTAGTCTCGCTCGCCGTCTATTACAACGTCGGTTCGCGCAACGAGCGTGACGACCGCACGGGCTTTGCTCACCTGTTTGAACACATGATGTTTCAGGGGTCTGAGAACGTGCCAAAGGCAGGGCATTTTCAGCACATAATGAAAGCGGGCGGCACGATGAACGGCACGACGTCGAGCGAGCGGACGAATTATTACGAGACGCTGCCGGCCAACCAATTGCCGCTGGGTTTATGGCTCGAATCGGACAGGATGCGGTCACTTGCGGTAACGCAAGAGAATCTCGACAACCAGCGTGAAGCCGTTAAGGAAGAAAAGCGTTTGCGGTATGACAATCAGCCGTACGGTCAGATCTTTGATCTCATCAACGAGATGATCTACAAAAATTTTGCAAACTCGCACTCGACCATCGGCTCGATGGAGCATCTCGACGCGGCTTCGGTCGAGGATGTGCAAGAGTTTTTCCGTATCTATTACGCACCAAATAATGCGGTACTCGTGCTGTCAGGGGCGTTCGAAACTGACGAGGCGAAACAGCTGATCGAGACATATTTTGGCGATATCGCTTCGCAGCCTTTGCCGCCTGATCTCGATGTGAGTGAACCTTCTGAGGTCGCCGCCAACTATCGCGAATGGGAAGACCCTCTTGCTCCGTTTCCGGCGTTTCTCATTGGCTGGAAGATCCCAAAACGCCGTACACCGGAATTTAATGCTCTGTATCTCGCGGGCAAGGTGCTCTATGACGGCGACAGTTCGCGGCTTTATCAAAAGCTCGTCAAGGGCGAAGAGTCTGTGATTCAGCTGTTTGGTTTCACTGATGAACGTCGCGGCCCGTCTAGCATTTTCGTTGGAGCTATCCCCAAACCCGACAAAGATCTGAGCAAGATCCGCGAGACCATAATGAATGAGATCAAGGATCTTGCTGCCCATGGCCCGACAGCCGAGGAGATGGAAAAGATCGAAAATCAGCTCATCAACGACTCAGTCCGTATGCGTCAATCGTCGATGTCGCGGGCTCAGGCTATCGCCGAATATGCCTTGTACGATGGCGATCCAAAATTGATAAACACCGACCTCGACGAGCTATTGTCCGTCACCGCGGAACAGATACGGCACGCAGTCGGCGTCTATCTCAACACCGAAAACCGTTCACTGCTCGATGTCGTTCCAGCGGGACAAGGTTAAGAATTAGGGGAGTTGAGGAGTGGAGGAGAAAGTAAACATTTCCGACCATATTACTCCCCCACTCCTTTTCTCCTCCACTCCTCTACTCAATTAAGTTATGACACCAGAATTAAGAAAATCCGCACCTGAGCCGCTCGCTCCGACTTCGTTTGATATACCGCAGCCGTTTCAGACCACGCTCGCGAACGGCTTGCGTGTGGTTATTTTTGAAGAAACCCGCTTGCCGCTTGTCAGCATACGGCTTGCGTTTCACTCGGGCGATATTAATGATCCAGCGGGTGCAAAAGGCATTACTTCGGCGATGGTATCGATGCTGACAGAGGGGACGGAGAATTACACCAGTTTGCAGCTTGCCGAAAAGATCGAGCGGCTTGGGGCAAGCATCGGTGCCAGCGCGTCGGATGATTTTACTATCGCATCGGCCTCCTCACTGTCGCTATATAGCTCTGAAATCCTCAAACTGCTGGCGGAGGTCGTGCTGCGCCCGACGTTTCCTGAGAACGAGCTTGATCTCTATCGCCGTAACACGGTCGAGAGCCTCAAGTTTCAGCGTTCGCAGCCCGGGTTTCTCGCCAATGAGCAGGCAGCCCGGCTCGTCTACGGTAAACACCCCTATTCCGTCGTATCGCCAAGTGGCGAGGATGTCGAGAAGCTTGACCGCGATGCTCTCGTTAAATTTCACTCGGAAAAGTTCATCCCAAATAACGCGATGCTCATCGTAGTCGGCGATGTTGGACGAGATGAATTCATCGCGGAGTTGAACGAGCATTTTGGAGATTGGCAGCAGGGAACTGTCGCGGACGAAAAATTTGACACCCCGCCGACACGAGATGCCCGCAGCCTGACGATCGTTGACCGGCCCGGCTCGGCACAGTCAAATATCGTTATTACCAACCTTGGCATCGACCGCAACGATCCTGATTATTTCCCGATGATCGTGATGAATCAGGTGCTCGGAGCGGGGGCTTCGTCACGTGTGTTCATGAATCTTCGCGAAGAAAAAGGCTATACGTATGGAGCCTACACACGGCTCAACACACGCCAACTTGCCGGTGATATCGAGGCGACAGCTGAGGTCCGAAACGAGGTGACGGGTGATTCGCTAAAAGAGTTTTTCTACGAACTTGAACGCATCCGCACCGAAAAGGTCGGTGACGAAGAGCTTGCCGATGCAAAAAACTTTCTGACCGGAGTATTTCCGCTCCGTGCCGAGACGCAAGAGGGGCTTACCAATCTCATAGTCAACCAGCATCTTTACGGCCTGCCCGAAGATTATCTACAAACC
>JBEBGA010000289.1:0-4075 GCA_040081695.1 Pyrinomonadaceae bacterium | reverse complement strand
ACAATCCTGCGGTTCCTTCAAGCTTCTTTAGGAACTTCCTCGAAACTCTGGGATTCGTTTCGATCAGGTTAAGCGTCCAATAGACCTTTTTCCTTACCGGCAGATCTTGTTCCGCCATAAACTCGGCGAAATAGTTCTTATAGGCTTCGATTGTCCTAATGTTTTCCGCCATTCTTACATTAACAAAAGTTGTCCGATAAGACAACTAGTTTCCAAAACTCTCAATATATTTCCGCGTCACCTCTTTCAATTCCGCGTACGACGGGATCACGTACAGAGCCTTTTGCATATCGCTGTAGGTGTATTCGTGGTTGATCACTTGCTCCAGATTAAAGGGCCGTCGCTCGACCTGATCGCTGAAGGCGTGTTCCAGTTCGCCGAATGATGAAAGCAAGCCGGCTCCGTAGGCTTTGATGTCGCCTTCGTGCTCAACCATGCCGAATTCGACGGTAAACCAGTATAGGCGGCCGAGTTCTTCGAGCTGCTTGTCGGTCGCGATCCTGGCCCCGTGGCCGATGAACTGCGAAAAGTCGGCAAAATTAGGGTTCGTGAACATCGGGATGTGGCCGATCGCTTCGTGGACGATGTCCGGTTCGGGCGTGTATGCCGGGTGCGAATGGTGGCGGATGTATTGCGTGCAGAGCATCACGCGATACGAGAGCCACGAGAGAAATCCGCGGGTCTCGACCAAGCCTTCGATCGGCGCGAGCCGAAATCCGGTAAGCTCTTTCAGACGGCGATTCATCTCCGAAAGCTGCGGTATGCGGTCGGTTGTGATGCCTAAGTCTTTCTTTGCCCGCAGATAAAACGGCGAAGCGTATTTTCGCTGCAGCTCCTCTAATTCCTCGGCGACATATCGCCAGACTCGCTGCTCACGGGCGTTGTATTCGACATCGGTGATCTCGCCCGTCTCACGAAACCGCTTGGCGCACTCTGCGATATAGTCGCGACGCGTTCTATACTCCGTGTCGTTTGCTCCGGGATGGTCGAGCTGTAGTTCGTTGATATTCTCGAACTTCATATCCTTGAACTCGGGCAGATCAGCGTCGGATACGTGGAAATTTTCGAGAGCAAAATCGGTTTCGATCGATGTTGTGGCGGTGTCAGTCAGCATTATGGCGGCTCCTGTGATACGTTCGATGCTCGGAGAGATACGATACGTTATCTCGAATCAGATATTTTAATAGATATCACAAACGTATTGAATAGTATTTGTAAGGAAAAATATTATAATCAGTTTAGATTATGAGTTTCTTGGACCCTACTACCTTATGTTGCTTTGCACTTAGGTGACAATGCTTTGCTGGGAACGCAGCCGTCCCGGCTGCACGGGACGCCTGCGTTCCCGGCATCATGTTTCATATGATCGATGAAATTGATAGGAAGATATTAAAGGAATTACAGGAAGATGCCCGTACGAGCTATGCCGGGTTGGGGCGTCGCGTTGGGCTGACAACACCGGCTGTGATCGAACGCGTGCGCAAGCTCGAGGATGCGCATATTATCATTGGCTACCATGCCGAGATCGACACGGCCAAGGTTGGGTTTCCGATCACTGCATTTATCCGAATGAGCATCACGGGCGTTGATTACAGCCACATCATCGAGGTCGTCGAGGGTTCGACCGAAGTCCTCGAATGCCATCGCGGCACCGGCGGCGATTCATTTATCATCAAAGTCGCGGTCCGTTCGGTCGAGCATCTACAGGAGGTCATCGACAAGCTCACACCCTACGGCATCACGACGACCGCGATAGTGCTTTCGTCGCCCGTAAAGCGTCGCGTTATTGAGGTCTGATAGCGGCAGCGTCTAGTTCTTCGATCGCTTCAGCTGCGTTCCGTATTTGAAAAGCTCATCGAAAATGCCCACATGGTATCTGCTCATTCGTTCCTCGCTAAAGCTCGTGTTGGTGAACAGGATCACAGCGACTCCCTTGTTGAGGTCAGATAACATGTCCGCCTTAACTCCGGGATCGCTACCCGAGTGGCCGATGAGGCTGACGTTTCGCTTAGTGGCCCAAAACAGGCCGGAGTTCAGCTTGGAAATGTCTACATTTTCCGGCTTTTTGTCAGCCGTGAATCGTAGCGTCTGCATTTCGCTGATCGATTCCCTGCTTAATATACGAACGCCGTCGAGTTCGCCATTATTGAGCAGAGCAAGATAAAATCTGGTCAGATCCTTTACCGAAGTCCGTACACCGCCGTCTGGATAGGTCGTCAAACCATAAAGCTCGATCTCGTTTGTCTGATCGGCTTTTTTCTCGTACAGCTTCGAGTGCCGTTTGCGGTCGATCTCGCTCAGAAACCAACCGGTATGTTTCATTTTCAACGGTTTGAAAATGATCCGCCTGCTATAGACATTTAGCCTCATCCCCGTAACGCGCTCGACGATATAGCCAGCCAGGGCTGCTGCAATATTTGAATATTCACGATATGTGCCCGGCTTGTGTTTGAGAAAACTATCTTTGGAATAGTACTTACCGCCGGGTTCGAAATAGTTCCGGAGAAAATCGCCCAGAGCCTCAGGGGGATCGCCGCCGTAAAAATAACCTTTTTCCGAATACACCGGATCTCGATCGATAAGGCCCGACGTGTGGGTCGCAATGCTGCGCAGCGTAATACGCTCGTCAGGAAAATTGGGATTCGTTACCTTGAACGGAAGGTATTTGTTGATGTCCTCGTCGAGCGAGAGCTTGCCCTCCTCCAAAGCCCGCATCATGCAGACGCCCGTAAAGACCTTGCTGATCGATGCGATGTTCATGATCGTATCGGTGGTAAAAGGTCTTTTGCTTTTCAGGTCAGAATAACCGTAGCCCTTCGACCAGACGACCCGTTTATCGACGATGATCGCTGCACCGGCACCGACGATGCCCGATTCTTTCATCGAACGCTCGATAGTCTGGTCGAGCGAAGCTGCTGTTGTGGTAAATGATTGTCCTGCTGATTGGCCGGTGAGGCCGCAAATCAGGATCGTGGTGGTTACGATATAGGAAAACTTCATCCTTCAATTCTACGATTTTTGGTCTGCATAATTTGGGCAAATCTCCCGCTCATACGCTATAATTTGAGCGAATTTAAGACCATTTGTGAGCAAAACATGCAGATCCTTGATGATTTCGACAAGAAGATCCTCGATCAACTCCAGCAGAACAACAAGATCACCGCCGAAGAACTAGGGCACGTCGTGAGTCTAAGCCCCAGCGCCGTTCAGAGGCGATTGAAACGACTGCGGCGCGACAAGTTAATCGAGGCTGATATCTCGATCATCTCGCCGACGGCAATCGGGTACGGTATCACTTGCGTCGTCAACGTTTCGCTGCACCTGGGCAGTTCTCGGGTGATCGATGCCTTTAAGGAGTTGATGACGAAATGCGACGAAGTGATGCAATGCTACTACGTCACAGGCGGGCTTGATTTTGTTGTTGTCGTGAATACGCAAGACATGAGGCACTATGAGGAATTCTCGAAAAAATACCTGATGGACAATGCGGACGTGAAGCAGTTCTACAGCCACGTCGTGATTGACAAAGTGAAAGTTGGTTACAAAGTTCAGTTGAGCTGACTCAACGCCAGTCGCCGATCAGCGTAAAAGGTGACCAGTAGTACGGGTGCGAAAACTTTGCATCGGCAATCATCTTCTTCTGTGCCTGCTGTAGGGCGGCGGCTTTGGTGAGAGATGGATCAGAGGTCTTTATTCGATAGAAATCTTTCATCAGCGACGAGGTGCTTTCGTCGTAAACACTCCAAAGCGTTGCGAGCACGGCCTTGCCGCTTTTCGCCTGAATCGCTTCGGCGAGCGAATCGACCTCGATGCCGTTGGATGACGTTGTCAGAGCGGTGTTGCAAGCGGAGAGTGTTACTAATTCAACATCCGCAAAACTGATCGCTGGCGTGGAACTGATATCTTTCAATGACAGCAAAGAACCGCCGCCAAGGATCAGGGCCGAGCTAGACCAATCAGGGCCGAGGCGGAAATGACTGGCGAAATGGACGATGTTAAATCGGCCGTTCAATGAGTCTGTCAGATTCTTGACCGAAAAATCCGCATCGAGAAATCGCTTGCCCTCGATCAAGCC
>JBEBGA010000288.1:0-4079 GCA_040081695.1 Pyrinomonadaceae bacterium | reverse complement strand
TATCGCCCATCTTGACCTTAACGGTGTACATACCCGGATCTACGCGAAAACCTGCTCCGGCACCAAATCCGCCAAAGCCTCCGCCTCCACCACCGCCGCCAGGGCCGCCGCCGCCCGGACCTGCTGCGGGTGGACGCATTCTCATATCCCAGACCCAGCGGTTGATGCCCTCACCGGCAGTGCAAAGCTGTCCGCCGCCGCCGCCAAATCCGCCACCACCACCGCCGAATCCGGGAATAGCCGGAGGCGTTGCAGGCGTGGGTAGAGGACGCGTGCAATTTTGTGTTCTCATCACCTGCCCTGCTGCGTCAGTCACCGTGATCGTGACGTTTTGACCCGAGGCAAGAGGTTCTTTGAGATAAAAATTGATCATCGCACCGTTTGGCGGGTTCTGCCCATAAAACGCCTTGTCCGACGTCAGGGGCTTGTTGCTCCACGTTCTCCAACTTATCGCCCGGCGGGTGTCAAAGAGATAGATGCTCTCATTTAACACAGTATCGTTCAGCTGTTGGAGCGGTGTAATGTCATCCATGATCCAGATCGAGCGGCCGTGTGTAGCAAGGATCAAGTCGTTGTCACGCGGGTGAATAAGTATGTCATCAACCGGCACGGTCGGCAGATTTTGCTTGATCTGTGTCCAATTGCCACCGCGATCGACTGATGCGAATAGGCCGAATTCGGTCCCGACAAAAAGCAAGTTAGTGTTACGCGGGTGTTCCCGAATAACGCTGACGATGCCGTTATTTTGCGGCAAGTTCGAAGCGATCGAACGCCATGTCTCGCCAAAATCGGACGTCATATAGACATACACCTTGAAATCGCCCATGCGGTGGCCGTCAAACGTCACATAAGCGGTCGATTCGTTTTCACGCGAAGCGACAACCCGACTGACATACGTTCCCTTTGGCAAGCCGGGCACCTTGTCGACGACATTTTTCCAGGTCTGCGAATCTCGCGTCACCTGCAAATTACCATCGTCGGTTCCGGCCCACAAGACATTCTTGTTAACAGGCGATTCAGAAATTGTTGTGATCGCCGGAAATTGCTGGACGCCATCGTGACGCGAACGTGAGTTTTTATCCGGTGCCTTGCCCATGATCTGCATGGCGTTGCGGTCAACGTTGGTGGTCAGATCCACGCCGCCGATCTTTGTCCAACTGTCGCCGCGATTGGTCGATTTGAACAAAAAATTGCCGCCGTAATATATCGTATTCGAATCATATGCAGAGATGACGATGGGCGAATTCCATTGAAAGCGGTAGTTCTTTTCACCTACTTCTTCACGCGGGCGGATCGATTTGTTCTCACCCGTTTTGACGTTGCGGCGGAAAAGATTTCCATCCTGCGATTCGCCGTAAACGATATCCGGGTCATTTGGATCCGGCTGGGCAAAAAAACCGTCGCCGCCACCGACCGTGTACCAGTCGCTATTCGTGATGCCCTGCGGATTGGTGGTCGCACTTGGCCCGCACCAGGTGTTATTGTCCTGCAGGCCGCCGCAAACCTTGTACGGCACACTGTTGTCGGCGCCAACCTCGTAAAACTGGCCAAGTGGAACTGTATTCGCATAGTCCCATGTGCGGCCGCGATCAAATGAAATATTGATGCCGCCGTCATTTCCCTGAATTATGTGGTTCGAATCGTTCGGGTTGATCCAGATGCCGTGGGTGTCAGCGTGCGGGGCACGAGAAAAATTACCGGTCCACGTTTTGCCGCCATCCTCCGAATACTGCAATGCCACACCTGCCAGCCATAAGCGTTGGTCGTTATTCGGATCGACCTTGAGTTTTGAAAAGTACATCGGACGCGGAACAGCGGCGATCTCGGCCATCTTGGTCCAGGTTTCGCCCTTATCCGTCGAACGATAGACACCGCCGTTGGCGTGTTCGATCGTTGCATACACGATATTTGTGTCTTTTGCGTAGATCGCGATCGAATTGCGTCCCGTTTCGGTCAAACCATCGGGGCGTGGCGTCGGAGCGTTTTCGGTATCGTACGGCATACCCTTGGTTATCTTTGTCCAGGTGTCGCCTCCGTCGATGGACTTGTAAAGTGCACTACCCTCGCCGCTACCATTAAAACCAAAAACCGTTCGTCGGCGTTGGTACATCGCAGCGTAAAGTATGGTCGGACTTTCGGTGTCGATCACAAGCTCTGTCGCACCTGTGTCGTCGTTGACCTTTAGCGTATGTGTCCAAGTCTTACCGCCGTCTGTCGTTTTAAATACGCCACGCTCGGGACTCGGACCCCAAAGTTTGCCGACTGCGGCGACCCATACGATGTCAGGGTTTGTCGGATGGATAACAACTCGTGCGATGTGATGCGTTTCCGGCAGGCCCATGTTTTTCCATGTCTTTCCCGCATCCATTGATTTATACACGCCGTTGCCCCACGACGAACTCTGGCGGTTGTTTGCCTCGCCGGTTCCCGCCCAGACGATCTGAGGATTTGAAGGTGCGATCGCAACGTCGCCGACACTCGGCACCGCTTCTTTATCGAAGATCGGCGTCCAGGTCGTACCGCCGTTGACGGATTTCATGATCCCGGCACCGGCCATCGCCGCGTAGACCACACGAGCGTCCTGCAGCGAAACCTCAATATCATTTACACGTCCGCCCATCGTCGCCGGGCCGATCTCGCGAAAACGCAAACTTGCCATCGCACCCTGGAGCGTCTTTTTCGCTGCCGGAGCGGGCGTCGGTGAAGCAGTGGCTTTGGGCTTTGGCTGAGCCACAGCAAATGAAACGGCAGTCAATAGTACTAGCGAACAGACGCAAATACTCCAAGTCGCACGAAGAATTTTCATGATCTTTATATCCTCAAGAATAGAAACGAATTTGAATCGGCTACATTTACGAACAATAGCCAAATGTTATTGGAACGCTATCAATTTAGGACAGTCACGCTGAATACGCAACTAATACGCAGGGTGAAAGAGTTAGTTTTACAAAAATTTACATTCGGGCTATTTGGGCGGTTCCATCACGACACTGCACGCTTTGCAGGTGCGTAACCCCTCGTCCTCATAAAATCTCTTGAATACGCCTTGGAATTGGGTAGTAATATCGTCGAGTTGAAAATACTCTTCGTACAGCTTTTCATTGCAGCTTTCGCAAAACCAGAGCAGCCCGTCGAGCTCGCCTTCGCGGCGTTTGCGTTCGATGACGAGGCCGATGGTGTTGGCACCACGGATCGGATTGTGCGGGATACGCGGCGGGAGCAGAAACATCTCGCCCTCGCGGATCGCGACTTCGACGGGTTTACCGTCCTCTTGGATCTGTACCTTGATATCGCCCTCGAGCTGGTAAAAAAGCTCCTCGCCCTCGTCCCAGTGATAGTCCTTACGCGAATTCGGCCCGCCTACGACCATCACGATAAAATCGTCGTCATCGTAAACGCACTGATTCCCGACCGGCGGCTTGAGCAAATGCCGGTGCTCATCGATCCAAGTCTTAAAGTTAAATGGTCTACGAATCATCGTTCATTTGGGGGCACTAAAAGTCGAAAGGGAGCAGTATTGTTTAGGTTCCTTGAACTCGTGCGTTACAGAGTTTAAAGCGGTGACAACGGCATTGCACGCCGCTGCGTTATCAGCAAATCCTTTTGCCTGCTGAAACCTGCGCTTATTTGTCACACCGTCTTCTGTCCAGTCTGATAGATAACCCAAAACGATCTGTTTACCGTTAATCTTAAACTTAAAACCCTTCACTTCCCAGAGTCTTGTTTCACTAAGTCCTAGGGAGGCCACAAGATCATGTTTTTGCTTGGTATCAATGTTCATCACGAGTGGATCAGCCTCCGTAATCCATTCAAAATGTTCCGTCGTGGCCGTCGAATACTCTTTTTGGACCAACCTTCCAATCGTTTCTGGGTTAAACGAGCCATTTGGAACTGACATAAAGAAAAACAAATCATTTCCGGCTCCCATATATTTAAAAATACGAGTTTCGGAATTCCTGCTTTCGATGGCTTTGAAGTATTCAGAAGGACATTCAAATCGCATTTCGCCTATCGCACAGTTGGGCTTTTGGCCCAAAGTGGAACAGACGAAAAGTGTAAACAACCCGGCAAAATAAAAG
>JBEBGA010000029.1:0-14802 GCA_040081695.1 Pyrinomonadaceae bacterium | reverse complement strand
ACATTTAACGGCCTGACAAGAATGAAGGACCCGCTCGAAGTTGCAAGATTGCGTGGAAAGCAGGTGGAAGAACTTGGCTAAATTTCGAATTGGCAATTACGAATTGATTCGTAATTTGAAATTTGAAATTTGAAATTGAATTATCATGGCAAAGAAAACAGAAAATTCGAATAGCTCGCAGATCAAGATCCAGTATTACCGGAGCATGATCGGCTACGCTAAGAAACAGAAAGATATCGTCAAGAGCCTGGGAATCACGAAGTTGAACCAGACGGTCGTCCGTGAGGACACGGCGGCGTCACGCGGCATTGTTGCAAAGATCCCGCATCTGTTGAGGATCGTTGATTAGTGAACAGTGAATAGTGAATTGTGAATAGTGAGATCGATCGCCGTTCATAGTTCCGATTCGCAATTTACGAGGAAAAAATGGTACTAGCACTAAATAATTTACGTCCGGCAAAGGGTTCGACGCACAAGAAAAAACGTATCGGGCGTGGTCCCGGTTCGGGAACCGGTAAGACTGCCGGTAAGGGCCACAAGGGCCAGAAATCGCGTTCGGGTTATAGCCAAAAGATCGGCTTCGAAGGTGGACAGATGCCTTTGCAGCGTCGTCTGCCAAAGCGCGGCTTTACCAATATCTTTAAGAAACAATGGATCGAGATCAGTCTCGCTAAGATCGAAGAGAGTTTCAAGGCAGGTGACGAAGTCACGCCGGAAATTTTGCACGAACGCGGCCTGATCAAAAAAGCCAAGCACGACCTGGTCATACTGGGAACCGGCGAGGTGACAAAATCGTTAAAGATATCAGCACACCGCTTTACCAAAACGGCTAAAGATAAGGTCGAAAAGGCCGGTGGAACTGCGACGGTCATCGAAAAGTATAAAGAAGCTGAAGCGGCTTAAGCAGTTGTCAGTGGACGGTGGTCAGTGGTCAGACTAGGATCACTAATCACGGACAATTTGTTAATCTGACCACTGGCCACTGAATACTGGCCACTAATAAGAATATGGAGAAGTTTTTTGGTGCCGTTCAAAACATGTTCAAGATCCCCGAGCTGCGGAAGAGAATACTCTTCACACTCGGGCTTTTGGCTGTGTATCGCTTTGGTGCTCACGTTCAGGCACCGGGCATTAATTCCGCGCAGCTTGAAAGGGTCTGGGGCGAAGTGGCGGGAACGCTGCTTGGCGTGCTCGATCTGTTCTCAGGCGGAAATTTCCGTACTATTTCCGTATTTGCACTCGGTGTAACGCCATATATTACGGCGTCGATCATCATGCAGCTCCTGCCTGTTCTATCGCCTGCGATGAAGAAAATCCAGGAAGAGGGCGAGGTCGGACGGCAAAAGATGAACCAGTGGACGCGGTATTCGACCGTTGTTCTTTGTGCGGTCCAGACGTTTTTTGTTTCGACGTGGCTTTCGCGAAATCAGATCATTCCTGAAACTTGGTGGGCGACGGCGATGATCGTCGTGACCTTGACTACAGGCACCATCTTTGTGATGTGGCTGGGTGAGCAGATCACCGAGCGCGGTGTCGGTAACGGCATCTCGCTGTTGATCTTTGCCGGTATCGTCATCGGGTTGCCAAACGGTATCATGCAGATCTCGGAGCGTGTTGGCTCGGGCGATACGACGCTTATTATTGGTGTTGCATTCCTCGTGGCGGTTATGATCGCGTTGATCGCGTTGATCGTATATGTCGAATCGGCGCGGCGAAATATCGCTATTAGCTATGCCAGCCGTAAGGTTGGTAATCAGACATTTCGCGGCCAGGAAACGGCTTTGCCGCTGAAGATCAACATGGGCGGCGTTATCCCCGTGATCTTTGCTTCGTCAGTGCTTGCTATGCCGCAGACCCTGTTTTCGGCATTTCCGGCTGACCCGGCAAACCCCGATTCGGCTTGGTCAAAGGTTTATACATTTTTCCAGCAGTTTCACGGCGGCGATCCGTATTACGAACTCGTATTTCTGTCGCTGATCGTTATTTTCACGTTCTTTTATATCACCATCATCTTTAATACGGATGAGGTGGCAGACAATCTGCGTAAGCACGGTGGGTTTATCGCGGGTATTCGTCCGGGTGCTCCGACAGCGGATTATCTGAACGGTATATTGACGCGTCTGACGACGGTCGGTGCGATTTATTTGGTGCTGATCGCTTTTATCCCGCAGGTTTTGCTTAGTGGATTTAAGGTCGCCCGTCTGCCGTTTATTGGAACGTCGGTCGATAATTTTTTGATGAGCACCTCTGGACTTAACTGGATACCAACTGGACTTGGGTACCAATTTTTCTTTGGCGGCACATCGCTACTCATCCTCGTCGGCGTGGCTATGGATACTGTTTCACAGATCGAAGCACAGCTCGTGATGCGTAATTACGAAGGTTTCTTAGGAGCCGGTTCGCGTCTTCGCGGACGTAGATCATAAGAGTTTGCCACAGAGGGCACAGAGAACACTGAGGAAGGAAGTTTTCCTGCTCTGTGTCCTCTGTGCTCTCTGTGGCTAAAGGTTTTAATGGATAAGATCATCATCTTAATCGGGGCACCCGGAGCGGGTAAGGGAACGCAGGCGCGGCTTTTGGACGAGCGACGCGGCATACCCCAGATCTCGACCGGCGATATGTTTCGCGAGATGAAAAAGGCGGACACGCCGCTGGCCCGTGAAGTGCAAGAGACGATGGCTTCGGGCAAGCTTATTTCGGATGACCTGACATACAAGATCGTGCGGGAGCGGACATCGAAGCCCGATACTGCTGGAACATATGTGCTAGACGGATATCCTCGCACGGCGGTTCAGGCCGAGCAGCTCGAACAGCTTGCGGTCGAGCAGGGAAAAGAGATTCAGGCGATCGAGGTCGATGTGCCTCAGGATGAATTGTTCAAACGCCTGACGGGCCGCCGAAGCTGCCCGGTATGCGGCGAGATCTACAATATCTATTCGCGTCCGCCAAAGAGCGAAGGTTTCTGTGACGAACACCCGGACGCAAAACTCGATCATCGTGCGGACGATAATGAGGAAAGTGTTCGAACACGGCTTGAGACATACATGACACTAACCGAACCGTTGATCGCATATTACGAGCGGTCGGGCCGGTTAAAGAAAGTGGACGGAACCGGAGAGGTCGAAGATATTTATTCAGAGCTGGAAAAGCTCGTTGCTTAGAATAGAAAACCACCCCGTCAGCCGAAGCGGCTGCCACCCCTCCTTCGTAAGGAGGGGAGTTTAAGAATATGATCATCGCGAAATCAGCAAAAGACCTTGATAAAATGCGTGCCGTCGGCGAGCTTATCGCTGAGGTGCGCGAGGCTTTGCGCGTGATGGTCGAGCCGGGTATTTCGACGATGGATCTCAATAACGCGGCGGAAAAAATGATCCGCGACGCAGGTGCTCTGCCGACATTTATCGGCTATCACGGCTTTCCGTATGCGATCTGTGCTTCGGTCAATGACGAGATCGTTCACGGGTTTTCAAAGACGACGCCGCTAAACGAAGGCGACATCGCTTCGCTTGATATGGCGGCAACCTATCAAGGGTTTGTCGGCGATACGGCTATGACCGTGCCGGTCGGTAAGATCAGCGACGAACTGAAACAGCTTATTCGCGTGACGGAGGAATGTCTTGAGTACGGTATACAAGCCGCTCGGGTTAATAACCGGATCGGAGATATCGGTTGGGCGGTTCAGGAGCACGCAGAGAAATTTGGCTACGGCATCGTACGTGATTATACCGGCCACGGTATCGGTCGGCAGATGCACGAATCGCCGCAGATACCTAATTATGGGCGTCCGGGCACAAAAGAGCGTATTCGTGCGGGCTATTGTTTTGCGATCGAGCCGATGCTTAATCTTGGCACTGCCGCGACAAAAACGCTTGGTGACAAGTGGACGGTCGTGACATTAGACGGTAAACCATCGGCTCATGCAGAGCATACTCTGGCGGTAACGCCGGACGGGCCGGAGATTTTGACGCTTACAAAAGAGCAGAAACGGCTAAGGCAGGCGAACGGCGCGAATAATGCGGCTTCCGCGACTTGAAAAATTGGCCGTTAGAGGCTAATATTATTGGTTTGCTCAACTATTCAGCAAGTTGGCGTTGTATGTATGTCTAAAGAAGAAGCGATAGAGGTCACAGCGACAGTGCTGGAAACATTGCCTAATGCAATGTTCAAGGTTGCCGTGGACGATAACAACCACGAGGTTTTGGCTCATATTTCGGGTAAAATGCGTAAGAATTTTATTCGCATACTGCCGGGCGATAAAGTTTTAGTCGAGCTTTCGCCATATGATCTGGGCCGTGGACGAATTACTTATCGCTATAAGTAGGACAGGTGAAACAAGATGAAAGTTAGGCCATCAGTAAAGAAAATGTGCGACAAGTGCAAGGTGATCCATCGCAAGGGCATCGTGCGTGTTATTTGTGAGAATCCAAAGCACAAGCAAAGACAGGGTTAATAAATCGGAGAAATTATGGCTCGTATAGCAGGAGTTGATCTACCGCCCAATAAGAGGGCACAAATTGGAATGACCTACATCTATGGTGTGGGTAAATCGCGTGCGACCGCGATCTTGGAACAGGCCGGTATCGGCATTGATTCCAAGATCAAGGATCTCAGCGAGGACGAATTAAATAAGATCCGTGCGATCCTCGACGGTATGGATGACATCGAGGGCGATCTGCGAAAGCTCACCCAGATGAACATCAAACGTCTGATGGACATCGGATGTTATCGCGGCCTGCGTCACAGACGCGGTCTGCCCGTCCGCGGACAGCGAACCAGCACTAACGCACGAACAAGAAAAGGGCCGCGTAAAGCAGCCGTTGCGAAGAAGAAGGCACCAGGGAAGAAATAGTCGTCAGTGGTCAGTGGGCAGTGGTCAGAAAGATCACCGCCCACTGGCCACCGGCCACTGACCACTAATTAAAAATGGCAAAAGCAGCAACAAAAAAGAAGGTTTATAAGAAGAAAGAGAAAAAGAATATACCTGTCGGTATCGTTCATATCGCGGCGTCGTTTAACAATACGCTGATCTCGATCACCGATACACAGGGAAATCTTGTTGGTCAATCTTCGTCGGGAGCACGTGGTTTTCGCGGTTCGCGAAAGGGAACACCGTTCGCGGCACAGCAAGCGGCATCAGAAGTTGCCCGTAAGGCACTCGATGTCGGTATGCGTGAGGTCGAAGTTCGGGTCAAAGGCCCGGGCGGGGGACGTGAATCTGCAATTCGTGCGATCGCACTGGCAGGTATTCGTGTGACGTCGATCCGCGATACGACGCCGATCCCGCACAATGGTTGCAGGCCGCCGAAAAGGCGCAGAGTTTGATCTAATTTGGATCTTTTAGATCAATTTCGAATTTGAAATTTCAGATCTGAGATTGTTGGTTATCGAAAGGACGAAGGGCTTCAGCTCGTAAACTTTTCCGTAAAAGTACGGAGGCAGAAAATATAATATGGCTAGATATAGAGATGCGGTGTGCAGGCTTTGCCGTCGCGAAGGTGGAAAATTATTTTTGAAAGGCGACCGGTGTTTCAAACCGTCGTGTGCAATTGAGAAACGCGGAACGAACCCTCCGGGACAGCACGGTGCGGCTCGCCGCAAGATGCTCCAGGGCTATGGTGAGCAGCTTCGCGAAAAACAGAAAGTAAAACGTATTTACTTTATTCTCGAAAAGCAGTTTCGCAACTACTTTGAAAAGGCACGTCGTCAAAAGGGCGTTACGGGCGAGAACTTATTGTTCATGCTCGAACGCCGTCTCGACAACGTCGTCTACCGCTCAGGTTTTTCGACATCACGCCGTCAGGCACGTCAGCTAGTAAATCACGGACATATCGAAGTAAACGGCCGCAAGGTCGACATCCCTTCATTTCAGGTGAAGGCGGGTGATTCGATCGCCGTTAAGGGCCGCAGCCAGAACAACACGCACGTCGAAGGTGCATGGTCGACGGCGGCGGGCCGTGGACGTCCGGCGTGGCTGAGTGCCGGCGGACAGGAGTTTACGGTCAACGTTTCGGCAACGCCGAGACGCGAAGATATTGACGCAAACATTAACGAACAGCTTATTGTCGAACTTTACAGTAAGTAATACACAAGAGTTGGCTAAAGTAGCCGTGGCCGAAGAGTTTGTTCTTGCTAGGGAGGCCCCGGGGACAAAGCCAACTCATAGACTTTTTATAACAAGAACAATATGACAAGCAATAATTGGACAGATTTTCAAATGCCGAGCCGCCTAAATGTCGATACTGAGACATTGACTGAGCGGTACGGAAAATTTTACGCATCGCCATTCGAGCGCGGGTTTGGTACGACGATCGGTAACTCGATCCGTCGTGCCTTGCTCTCGTCGATCGAAGGTGCCGCTGTCACGGCGGTCAAGATCGAAGGCGTTGAGCACGAGTTTTCATCGATCAAGGGCGTTGTCGAAGACGCGACCGACGTTATCCTGAACCTGAAACAGGTTCCCTTTAAGCTGCACGGCGGCGGTGTAAAAACCCTCTCGATCAGCAAAAAAGGTGCCGGCGAAGTGACCAGCGCCGATATTGAGACCGATGGTGACGTCGAGGTGCTCAAAGACGACGTTCACATCGCGACCATCAGCTCGGGCGGCAGCCTCAACATTGAGATGCGTCTCAAACAGGGGCGCGGATACGTTTCGGCTGAGCTTAACAACGACGAAGACCTCTCGGTCGGATATATTCCTATCGATTCGGTCCACACACCGATCAAGAAAGTAAATTACAACGTCGATAAGACGCGTCAGGGTTCGAACACCGAATATGACCGTCTCACCGTTGAGGTTTGGACTGACGGCAGCGTCAAACCCGAAGATTCGATCGGCCTCGCCGCAAAATTGGTCAAAGATCACATGTCGATCTTTATCAATTTCGAAGAGGAAGAAGAAGAATACAAATTTGAAGACATCGCACGTCCGCCGCTGATGCGCAACGACCTGCTTGATAAGTCGGTGGATGAGCTTGAGCTTTCGGTGCGTTCGTACAACTGTTTGAAGAACGCCGATATCCGCTCGATCCGCGACCTTATCAAACGCAGCGAAAAGGACATGCTGCACACCAAGAATTTTGGTAAGAAATCACTAACCGAGATCAAGGATATGCTGCACGGCATGGGACTCGATTTTGGGATGGATTTTGACGAACAGGGCAATCCGATCCCGGGATCGGGTGGACGCGACTTAGATTAAAACTAGTGGTCGGTGGACAGTGGTCGGTGGTCAGAAAAAACCACTGACTACTGGCCACTGACAACTGACCACTGTAGTTATGAGACATTTAAAAGCACATCGTAAATTAGGACGCACGACCGAGCATCGCATGTCGATGCTTAGGAATCTCGCGACTTCGTTGATCAACGCTGACAAGGAACATATCGTTACGACGACGCCAAAGGCAAAAGAGCTGAGGCCATTCATCGAAAAAGCGATCACGCTGGCAAAGAAAGCGGCTAACCTTGAGGGCGAAGATACCGTACTTCGCGGCGTACATCTGCGCCGTCAGGCAGCCGGGTTTTTTCACGCCGGTAACGGAACGTTTAAGAAAGAGCAGAGCCGTTTTCGCGGTAAAAAGGGCGAGGCTAAAGAGCCGATCGAGCGAACTGCGGGCGTAAAAGCTCTTCAGCGACTTTTCAATGAGCTCGGAGAGCGCTATAAAGACCGTGATGGCGGATATACCCGCATCATCAAACTCGGACGCCGGCAGGGCGACAACGCTGAGATGTCGGTGATCGAGCTCGTTGATTGCAAACGGGAAATGGCCGCTAAAGGTTAATGCTTACGGAGGCTTGGTGAGATGAGTGAAAACACAGCATCAGCGAAAGCACAGGGCGGAGATATAGTGGCCGAGAAAAAAAGCGATAAAAAACAAGACGTGACCGATCCGTCGTTTAACATGGACGAGCTGCAGGCGCTTGCCGCACTGGTCAATGAACACGGGTTTACGGATTTTGAGTTTGAGAACGAAAATATCCGCGTGCGTTTGAGCAAGATGACGGCGGCACCTGTCATGCAGGCGGCACCGGTTGCTGCTCCGGTTGCGACGACTGCACCGGCAGCGACAACTCCGGTTGAAGCTGCACCTGCTGATCTGACAGTTGATCCGGATGCGGGACTGCACAAGATCACTTCGCCGATCGTTGGAACATTTTATCGTTCACCGGGTCCTGACAAGGATTCTTATGTCAGCGAGGGCAGCAATGTTTCGCCTGAGACGACGGTTTGTATCGTCGAGGCGATGAAGCTCATGAACGAGATCCAGGCTGAGGTTTCGGGCGAGATCGTTAAGATATATGTCGAAAACGGCCAGCCGGTTGAGTACGGACAGGCACTCTTCGGAGTAAAGAAATAAGAATTCACCACAAAGGCACAAAGAACACAAAGAGTTTTAATTAATTGCCTTTGTGTCCTTAGTGCCTTTGTGGTTTAAGTTTTTTTATGCGGGAAATTCGCAAAATACTGGTAGCAAATCGCGGTGTGATCGCTAACCGCATTATTTGGACGTGTAAGGAGATGGGCATAAAGACCGTCGCCGTTCACTCCGAGGCGGATCGCGAGGCTTTGCACGTGCGGTTTGCCGATGAGGCGATCTGCGTCGGGCCGGCATCGTCGGCCGAGAGCTATCTCAATATCCCTTCCATAATCAGCGCGGCCGAGATCACCAATGTAGACGCGATCCATCCGGGTTACGGCTTTTTGGCCGAATCCGCGACGTTTGCCAAGATCTGCGAAGACTGCAATATCAAATTTATCGGACCGTCACCCCAAGTCATTGCGATGATGGGTGACAAGGTCGAGGCCCGCCGTACGATGACCGCGGCGGGCGTCCCAATTTTGCCGGGCAGCCCTGAGGCGATCGAATCAAAAGAAGAAGCTCTTGAGTTGATCGGGCGAATTGGATTGCCGGTAATTATCAAAGCCGCTGCCGGCGGCGGCGGACGCGGAATGCGTATCGTGCGCGATGAAAGCGAGGTTGAGACTAGCCTCGAGTTAGCGCAGACCGAGGCACTAAACGCATTTAAGAACGGAGCGGTCTATATCGAGCGGTACATCGAGCGTCCGCGACATATTGAGATACAGGTTCTCGCCGATGAGCATGGCAATGTCATCCACCTCGGTGAACGCGAGTGCACCATCCAGCGTCGGCATCAAAAGCTGCTTGAAGAAGCCCCATCGCCGGCGATCTCACAAGAGCTTCGCGAACAAATGGGAGCGGTTGCTGTTAAGGCCTGCCAAGAGATCGGTTATTCAAGCGCGGGAACATTTGAATTTTTGCTTGACGAGGATGGCAGTTTTTATTTCATGGAAATGAACACGCGCATCCAGGTCGAGCACCCTGTGACCGAAATGGTCACGCTCGCCGACATCGTGCGAAATCAGATCCGCATCGCCACCGGCGAGAACATTGGCTATCGGCAAGAAGAGGTCGTTATCACGGGCCACTCGATCGAGTGCCGTATAAACGCTGAGGATCCGGTCAAATTTACACCGAGCCCCGGCAAGATCACGGCATTTAATATCCCCGGCGGCCCCGGCGTTCGCGTCGATACAGCCGTTTATCCGGGCTACGTCGTGCCACCGTATTACGATTCGATGATCGCTAAATTGATCGTTCACGCCCGCACACGCGAACTGGCTATCGCCCGTATGCAACGAGCATTGGACATGATGGTCATCGAGGGTATCAAAACAACGATACCGCTGCACAAAGCGATCATGGCAGATGAGAATTTCCAAAAGGGAAATTTTTCGACCAAGTTTATGGAAGAATTCAAGTACGAGGTCTAAATTGTCCTTAGTGCTTGATTATGTTAGAGTTATAGCAACTATTAGTAATAGTTGTTTTGAGTTTTAGAAGGTAAATCTTCGTGGTTACCGGCCTTAACGGGACGGAGTTACTGCGAGCAACAGGAGAGGCTATTTAAGCAAGATAATATATGTCAACAGTCAAAGAATTAAAAGAACAGATCGTAGGTGACTACAAAACACACGGATCGGATACAGGTTCGTCGCAGGTGCAGATCGCTCTGCTCACGCAGCGGATCAACGAATTAACAGAGCACTTTAAGATACACAAGAAAGATAACAACTCGCGTAGAGGCTTGCTTATATTAGTCTCGCGTCGTAGAAAACTGCTTGATTATCTCAAACGCCGTAATATCGGTGAGTATCACGAGATCATCAAGAAGCTAGGATTAAGAAGGTAGCCGAGAGAGTCTGGCGAGTTCAGGGAGTCTCGGGAGTTTTCGGACTCACGACTCTTATGACTCCTGAGACACTCAAGACTATCAAGTGGCTTCTTCGAGCCTCTAATTAAAAGATAGATCCATTCGAAGAAATTACCTGAGGCGGCTGAACGTGACAGCTGGAAATGCCAAGGGATGAATTGGGATCTTCGTCAAAATCAATAGTTTTTCAGAGACGAAAGGGCTTCACGGAGTGGCTCTTTCGTCTTTGTTTTTAAGGAATAAAATGACAAAAAAATATTTAAGTGAATCGATCAAGTTAGGAACAAAAGAACTGATCGTTGAAACAGGCAAGGTTGCCAAACAGGCCGACGGTTCGGTCGTTATTCGTTACGGTGACACGATGCTGCTGGTTGCGGCTGTTAGTGCACGTTCAGCAAGGGAAGGTTTGGACTTTTTCCCGCTCACGGTCGAATATCGTGAAAATTCGTTTGCCGCAGGCCGCATACCCGGAAACTATTTCCGCCGCGAGGGCCGTCCGGGCGAAAAAGAAATTCTCACATGCCGTCTGATCGATCGTCCGATCCGTCCGCTGTTTGCAGATGGATATAGATTTGAAACACAGATCGTTGCTTCGGTGATATCGTCCGATGCTGAAAACGACCCCGACGTGATCGCTATCACCGGTGCGTCGTGTGCACTTTATCTTTCGGACATCCCGTTCAACGACCCGATCGCCGGTATCCGTATCGGTTTGATCGAGGGCAAGTACATTATTAATCCGACGTTTGAAGAACGCCGTGAATCGCAGCTAAATCTTATCGTCGCCGGTACTGAAGAAGCCATCTGCATGGTCGAATGCGAGGCTCAAGAGGTCGAAGAATCGATCATGGTCGAGGCTCTGATGCTTGCACATCGCGAGATCAAACGTCTCTGTCTGTGGCAGAAGGAACTTGGCAAGGCACTGAATATCACGAAGCGTGAGTTCACCGTGCCTGAGCTCGATGCTCACATCGTTGCCGACGTCGAAAAGACCTGGACGGACAAGCTCCGCAAGGCTCTTGATTCGACCGGTCGCGAAAAGATCGAGGTTTATGCCGGACTGGATGCTCTCAAGAAAGAGGTCGTCGAAAGCTATCCTGAAGACGATCCGGGTGCTCGTGCGACGGCTGGTAAAGCTTTTGGAAATCTTAAAGAAAAGATCTTCCGCGAAGACATGCTTACTAACAAGCGTCGTCCCGACGGACGTAAGTTCTCAGAGATCCGCCCGATCACGGCTGAGGTCGGCTGGCTGCCTCGCGTCCACGGTTCGTCGCTGTTTACTCGCGGCGAGACACAGGCGATAGTTACGACTACGCTTGGCACCAAACAGGACGGGCAGTTCATGGACGACCTTGAAAAAGGTACGATCGACCGCCGCTTTATGCTGCATTATAATTTCCCGCCGTATTCGGTTGGGGAAACCGGCAGATTTGGCAGCACATCGCGTCGCGAGACGGGCCACGGTAATCTTGCACGTCGAGCGATCGAAGCCGTTCTGCCGGATGATGAAGATTTTCCATATACGATACGTATCGTTTCGGACATAACTGAGTCAAACGGTTCGTCGTCGATGGCGTCGGTCTGCGGCGGCATTCTGAGCCTCATGGACGCCGGTGTGCCTATTAAAAAGGCTGTCGCCGGTGTTGCGATGGGCCTCGTGATGGAAGGCAATCGCTACGCGATCTTGTCTGACATTGCCGGAGCTGAGGACCACTACGGCGATATGGACTTTAAGGTCACGGGAACTGAGGACGGCATCACTGCTCTCCAGATGGATATCAAGATCGGCGGTATCAACGCCATGATCCTGCAGGAAGCTCTCGAACAGGCCAAGAAAGGCCGCATGCACATCCTTGAGATCATGGACAAAGCGATCTCAGAGCCGCGTGAGGACATCTCGCAGTATGCTCCGCGTATCATCACCATCAAGATACATCCAGACAAGATCCGCGACGTTATCGGTAAGGGTGGTTCGGTTATCCGTTCGATCACGGAGGAGACAGGTGCCAAGATCGATATCTCGGACGACGGTACAGTGCTGATCGCAACGCCTGACGGCGACGCTGCTGAGGCTGCTATTGCTCGCATTAAGGCACTCACAGCCGAAGCAGAGATCGGCGATACCTATATGGGTACGGTTTCGCGTATCGTTGATTTTGGTGCGTTTGTCGAGATCCTGCCGGGGCTTGACGGCCTGCTGCATATCTCTGAGATCTCGGATCGCCGCGTTAAAGACGTGCGGGATGAACTCAAAGAAGGCCAGCAGATCCTTGTCAAATGTATCGGCAAAGAGGGCAACAAGGTCAAGCTTTCGAGAAAGGCGATCCTTGCCGAAGAAAAAGGCAAGGGGGGCGACGACGGCGACGAATAAATAACGCCAAAAAGGCGACATTAATTCAGGAAACAGACACCGGTTATCACTATATTGTGATAGCCGGTTTTTTATTGCCGGTATTGAAAATAAAAGTTGAAAAAATTTGCGTTTTTTCTGGAAGATGGGTCTCATTGACCATTTTTTCCCTCTGAATTAGCGAAATTTGTGTATTTTTGGCTAAAAAAGGCAAAAATCTTTCAAAAAACAGGTGCATTTTAATTTGTTTTTTGCTATATTTGCCGGACTGCCCCAAAAATCAATTCAACAGTGAGTGCCACCGAACTGTGAAAACGAATTCGTTTTCGCCGTAATACCGTTTAGTCAGGTAATTAGACATGAAAAACTTTAACTATAGAGTAGTACTCTCGGCCATTGTAATGGTCTCGATTTTGGCGGGCTTTTCACAGGTATCTGCCGGGCCGGTGCGTTTTGATCAGGTCGTCCAGGTCGTAAACGCAAAACCGGGCAAAGCAACGACCGGAACGTTCTCACGTCTCGCAGTCGCGGGCGACTACACCTCGATCCTCGTTAGCGATGACGATGATGATAAAAAGAAAAAGCAAGACGGACGCGTTATCACCGAGACCAAGACTGAGATCGTCGAGGACGCAGCTTGTGATTGCGTTGAGCCTACGAGCGTCAGCCGCGGGTTTCCGAAATGGTGGCTGCTTGGCCTCGCTGCGATCCCAATTGCGTTCATTTTGATCAAACGCAAAAAGGATACGCCGACGCCGACACAGACCGTTACGCCAACAGTGACGCCGACCGTGACACCAACCGTTACGCCGACGCCGCCGATGACGCCGACGCCAACTCCGCCGGAACCAGTTCCGGAACCGGTGACGATCCTGCTCTTCGGAACAGGTCTGGCATCGATCGGTCTCGCAGCTCGCCGTAAGTTCGGCAAAAAGGGCGAGAGTGGAGATGAAAAGGAAGAAGAATAGAGTTATTATGAGCTGAGCGTCACCGGAAATATCCGGTGACGCTACACTCTATATCTCTAAATAAAGACAAACGGGCGGGGAGCATTTATCCGGCCCAACCATAGAGGACATTAAGATGCGAGCTATTAGATACAACTTTCTATTTGTGATCGGGCTGATGTTGACGCTTGGTTTAACCACCGCGTTTGCAAATGGCGGCGATAACAAGAATAAAGCCCCTAAGAATATGGGAACGCTTTCGGTCAAAACATCGCCGGGGTCATTTCCGGTCAAGGTCGATGGCCAATACGTTGGCATGAGCGGCGTTAACACGGGGGCTGAATTTTACCTGACCCCGGGTTTTCATACCATTGAGGTCGCCGGTCCAAACGGTAAGGTATTTACCAAAGAGATAGAGATCAAGCGTGAGGCGAAGCACTGTGTGTGTCTAAAGCTGGTCGAAGAGGTGATATCTAAAGCTTGTCCTTATAGATTTAGCCTGAGCGGCCCGGACAGGATCACCGAGGGTGACACCGTCACCTTTGCCGCGATCAACTCAGGCACGGCTCCGATACCTATCCGCTATGCATGGCGTGTAAATAATGGCCGTATCGAGAGCGGGCTTGGAACATCCTCGATCACAGTCGATTCGAAAGGATTGGGCGGCAAAACGATCGACGCTGAGCTGGATGTCAATGACGATGTCTATGACAACCGCTGCCGACAGGTCATCTCGGTGCCGACATTTGTTGAGCCGATCAAAGAGCCGCCGCCGATCACCAAGATCGGATGTGACCAGTTCGAGGCCAAATCGGCTGATGATGACAAAGCCCGCTTCGACAACTGTGCCATCCAGGTACAGAATACGCCGGACGCAAAGCTTTACATCATCATCTATCCGGGAACGGACAGAGTGAGCACGACGCGTAATACGTATGACCGTCTGTCCCGTCGAACGCTCGACTATCTCGTCAAGACACGCGGTGTTGACCCAAGGAACATTCAGATACTTAAAGGAAGTCCACGAACACGGACAGCATATGAGATCTGGATCGTCCCGGCCGGTGCAGAACCGCCAGTCGTGCAGTAAGCGACAGATAACTGACTAAACAAAAAAGGACGGGCTTTTGCGGCTCGTCCTTTTTGCTTTGTGAGTAGTGAATCGTAAATCGTAAATTGGTAGAATCTACTTTCTATTTACGAATCGGTAATAATTATCAAATGGCTGCACCAAACATCGAAACCATCGTCTCTCTCGCAAAGCGCCGCGGA
>JBEBGA010000287.1:0-4092 GCA_040081695.1 Pyrinomonadaceae bacterium | reverse complement strand
GACCGTAATATTGATCTCGTCACCCATGTCTTCTTTGATGACGCTGCCCCAGATGATGTCGGCGTTATCATCGGCCTCGGTCTCGATCATACCTATCGCGTCCTCGACCTCGCCGAGCACCATATTCGGCCCGCCGGTGACGTTTATCAAGGCAGCTTTTGCCCCCTTGATCGAATGTTCTTCCAGCAATTTGTAATCGAGCGCCGCACGCATCGCTTTTGACGCGGCATCTTCGCCCTCGCCCTTACCGATGCCCATGAGTGCAACACCCTTGCCGCGCATGACGGTCGTCACATCGGCAAAGTCGAGATTGATAATGCCCGGCGTGATGATCAGGTCAGTGATACCTTGAACAGCACGAAGCAGAACATCATCGGCGCGTTTGAACGCATCCATGATCGTGATCTTTTCCTCGACCTCACGTAGTTTTGAATTCGGAATAGTGATCAGCGTATCGACGCATCCTCGCAACTCGGCCAAACCTTTTTCCGCCTGTGCCATACGCTTTTTGCCCTCGACGGCAAACGGCTTTGTGACAACTACGACCGTCAATGCTCCAAGCTCAATTGCCAGTGAAGCCACGACCGGTGCCGCACCCGTTCCGGTACCGCCGCCAAGTCCTGCGGTGACAAATACCATGTCCGACCCTTCGAGTACGTCGAGCAGCTTCTCCGTGTCCTCAAGTGCCGCAGCACGTCCGACATCGGGATTCGAACCGGCTCCGAGTCCGCGTGTCGATTTGCTGCCAAGCTGGATCTTCATCGGCGCTTTTGAGGCATTGAGAGCTTGCAGGTCCGTGTTCGCGACAATAAAGTCGACGCCCTTGATACCCGCTTCGATCATGCGGTTGACAGCATTACTGCCTCCGCCGCCGACGCCTATTACCTTGATCCGCGCACCCGTAATTGGCGGTTCGTCGATAAACATTTTTATGCCGTTGGTATTCATTTCGAGGTCATCCATTAAGGTAAAATTTCCCATCGCGGAAATTACAGATCAGTAGAAAAATCAATTCAGGGCGTGTTACGAAGTCGCTAGATATTGTGTTACCGGGTGATAATCATACAACCGTTTGCGGTAATTTCAAAATCCGCTGTAACAATTATTTAAACTTATCGCGAAAATTTCCGAACCAATCCGCGACCTTTCGCACTGACGATCTATCCTCACGCCCGCCGTAACGCAACTGGGTGTGCATCGACCGCAGAGCCAGCCCGCAAGCCGTCGCCCACGCAGGGCTTTGCACCTCTTCGACCAGCCCGCCAAAATATGTCGGCTCAAGATATCCGACACGTGTCGGGGCATCAAATATCTGCTCGGCGATCTCAGGCATTCCTCGAACAAGCGATGCCCCGCCCGTCAGAAACACGCCGCCTGAAACCTGCGCCTTAGCCTCGCGCAGCTCTTTTGCGATGTGCTGCATCAGCTCGACCGCACGCGGCTGCATGATGTCGCAGAGGATCTCTTTTGACAGTTCACGCATCTCGCTGCGGCCAAAAGATTCGATCTCGATGACCTCTTGCCGCTCGTCTTCGCCGATGAGAAATGACGCAACGCAGCCGTGTGTGTGCTTTATCTTGTCAGCCTCAGGGATCGAAACACGCAAGCCCGTCGCTATGTCGCGGGTAAAAAGCATCCCGCCAAACGGAAACACCGCCGTATGCTGCACCGCCCCGCGGCCAAATATCATCAGGCTCGTGATCTCGGAGCCCATGTTGACAACCGCGCAGCCATATTCCTTATCGTCGTCGGTCAAAACACTTTCAGCAGCAGCCAGGGGCTCAAGCACGAGCTTTTCAACCTCAATGCCCGCACGTTTAACGGCCTTTTCGAGATTTTGGCGAACCGCACTCGGGCTTGTAACAATGTGGACAAGAGCCTCTAGCCGCGATCCGTTCATCCCAACCGGCTCGGTGATTCCGTCCTGTCCGTCGATGATAAATTCCTGGGGCAGACGGCTGACGATCTCCCAACCGGGCGTCAGCGGCATCGCACTCGCCGAATCCACGGCGCGCTCGGTGTCTTCGTCAGTGATCTCTTTGTCAGGGCCGGCAACGGCAACCACGCCGTTCTTATTCTCACCACGCAAGTGTTCGCCCGACAGATTGACAGTCGCAAATTCGACATCCAGCCCGCTAACGCGTTCTGCCTCGCTGACGGCTTTTCTTATCGCGTCGGCGACGGCTTCGGTCGAAGTCACGACGCCGCGACGCAGTCCCTTTGACTCGGCCTCCCCCGCTCCGACAATATTCATTTTGCCGCTCGGATCGTATTCACCGATCACGCACCGTACTTGATCGGTTCCAACATCGAGCCCCACGGCCTGTATTTCATTACTCATATCGACACTCAAAATTCGAGATACTGTATCACCGGCGAAGCCCCGCCGACATTGACCGATTTGATCTTTGCACCTTTGCCTGTGACGACTTCGATCGCGGTTTTTAGGCTTTTGCCAAGACTATCTTTGGCAAGCAAGACCGAGATCGTCCTGCCGGAATCCTCGACCACCGCGGTCGGTTCCCTGATGTCCGTCAAGTCAACCTGCTTTACACGTGCCATCAGATCAAACTGTTTCCACTCATCAAGCATCTTTTTATAAAGCTTAAGCCGTGCAATATTCTCTGCCGGGGCTTTTTCGGTCTTCGCTTCGTCCCAGCCGTGAAGAACAAAAGGAAAATCTTTGTCGCCACCATTCATCGCCGACAATATAGTTCCCTCGCCATCAACTAAAAAGTCGCCTGCTTTCAAATGAACGATCGCTTGCGGCACACGTTCGACGACGTCAACACGAATCCCCGCAGGCAGCATTCGCGAAACAGAGGCGGATTTCACAAACGGAAATTTCTCGATCTTCATCCTGATATCAGCAAGATCAGCATTCCAAACGCCCGGTTTTTCAGTCTCCGACGCGACGATCCGGCGAATATCCTCGGCCGGCGTCCGGTTTGTGCCGCGAACCTCAATGTTGCGAACCTTAAAAAATTGCGAATCGGCCGCCGAGCGGTAAAACGTAAATCCAAGCACCGCGATCGCCACGATCAGGACACCGCTGATCGCAAGCGGCAGCCCAAAACGGCCAAAATTTTGCGACACTCCGCCGCGTGACAGCTTTGAAGACGTAACACGCCGCTTTGCGGACGTCGTCCTTGATCTGGTTGTAGCTCGTTTCTTCTTCGCCATTTTAGAAATTAATTTCTCTTCTTCAACTCTTCCACGATCTCATCCGACAACCGAGTTACGCTGCCCGCTCCGAGAGTAATGACAAGATCGCCCGTCTGCAGATGCTCGCAAACCTTTTGCGTTGCGGTATCGATATCGCCGATGTAGGTAACATTTTTGTGGCCAAAACGCTTGATATTTTCGGCGAGCACCTCTGCCGTGATGCCCTCGATAGGCTTTTCGCTTGCGGCATAAATGTCGAGCAAAAACAGCACATCGGCGTTGTTAAACGCAACGACAAAATCGTCCATCAGCTCCTGAGTCCGTGAATATCTGTGCGGTTGAAAAACGACAACCGTCCTTTTACCACCCGAACTGTTCTTTGCCGCCGAAAGCGTTGCCAGAATTTCGGTCGGATGATGGCCGTAGTCATCCACGACCGTAACTCCGTGGGCCTCGCCTTTAAACTGAAAGCGCCTGTTCGCGTTCTTAAAGCCCTCAAACGCCGAGACAATCTTGTCGAAAGGCACTTCCATCTCAAGGGCGACCGCAGTTGCCGCTAGTGCATTATAAACATTGTGCTTACCCGGAACAGGCAGGTGTATCCTGCCAAGGTCATTGCCGCGTTTCCAGACCGAAAAGGATGAGCCAAACGCGTCGTCATATTTGATATCGTGGGCCGAAACATCGGCCTGCGCCGTCATGCCGTAAGTCACGCGGCGGCGTTTGATGTTTGGGATTATAAGTTGCACATTTGGGTCGTCGAGGCAGATGATCGCAGCTCCAAAAAACGGCACTTTGTTTACAAAATCGGTAAAACATTGCACGACATCGTCCATGCCTTTGTACGATTCCATGTGCTCTTTGTCGATGTTAGTCACGACGGCGATCGTCGGGTAAAGCATCAGGAACGAGCGGTCGCTCTCATCA
>JBEBGA010000286.1:0-4097 GCA_040081695.1 Pyrinomonadaceae bacterium | reverse complement strand
GGTGAAAATGGCTGGCGAGATGGATGACGGTAAATTTTCGCTTGCCGTTGATGGTTTCAGCCGCGAGCGAATCAGTAAAATTTTTGAGCGTGAAATCCTTGTCAAGAAACCGCCGCCCGCTCAAGATGCCTTTCTCATTCGGCGTGTTTTCGTCGCGGACGATGGCTGTCAGCTCGTCTTTCGTTCCCGGCAGCGGCTCGACCTTTTGCTTTTGCTCGGGTTGATCGGGATAGGTGACCATCGAACCCTCGGACACACCCATTCCCAGAGCTTTCCATTCGGCGGCCGATTCGGCAAGCGAATCGCGCGTTCGAGGCGTTAGGATGACGTTTTGATACTTTTCGACCATATACGCCTTTCCGTCCGGCGACAAAGCGGCCAGCGGCAAATACCGCAGCGTACCGTCGAGCGACCACAACAGAGTCTTTGCCCCCGTCGCGATCAGATCTTTTTCGATCGGCTTGATGAGAATGTCATAGATCTCCTTGCCAAGCGGCCGCGAATCGACATTCGGATCCTTGACCGCTTTGGTAAAAGCAAAGATCTTTTTGTTCAACAGCGCGGCATTGATGTCAGTTTTGCCGTCGATCTGAACCGTCGGCGTCGTTAACACGACGCGATAGCGGTTTTCGGTGACGACTGTATAAAGAGCGACCGTGCCATTACCCCATTTGCGGAGCTTGTCCTGCAGGCTGCGGTCGATCTCGATCTGGCGGACATGGTCGGTGCCGAGTTCGCTCACAAGATCTTTTTCGAGGAATAGGCGAAACGCGGCATTTGCCTCAGTTATCTGTGCGGCAAGCTGCTGATAGAGTTTTTCTTCGTCGGCGGAAAGTGTTTGCTCGCGGCGAGAAAGCAGGCGTTTGCGGTCATCTAGTTTTTTGAACTGCTCGCCTATTTCCGATGCCCGATTTGCGAGCAGAGTGTATTTATCGACCAGCGACTTTTCTTTATCGGTCAATTTTACACGGCGGTTGAGGCTCTTGATCTCGTCGGCATCACGGCTGACAAATTCGGCAAACTCCTCTTCTTTCAGCATTTGCAAGACCTCTTCGGCCTCGGCAAAACGTCCCATCTCGATCAGCAGATCAGCGAGAAAGCGGTAATTTTCGGCAACCGTTTTGAGATATGTTTTTTGGGTTGATTGGTCGAGGGTGCCGATCGCTCGCCGGAGTTCCTGATACGTGCTGACACATTGTTTACCATAGATCGCGGCGACAGCGGGGCGATTTGCCTGTTTGGAGACCTGCATCAAATTGCCAAGAATAGTCGCCTCCAGGCTGCGCGATCTGACCGACCGGGCTATCACGAGTGCGTTGTTTAGGTCGGTAAATGAGGCCGAGGTGTCACCTAGTTTCGCGGTTGCAAGGCCAATGTTATTGAGAGCCGTCGCCTCGCCCTCTTTATCGGACATCTTGAGATAAAGCGGCAGAGCACGTCGGTGATATGGGAGGGCTTTGGC
Source organism: Pyrinomonadaceae bacterium (assembly GCA_040081695.1). GTDB lineage: Bacteria > Acidobacteriota > Blastocatellia > Pyrinomonadales > Pyrinomonadaceae > OLB17. The sequence continues at coordinate 2,635 of JBEBGA010000286.1, read as the reverse complement.
GGGTTCGTTAAGGTCCAAATACAAGACGCCGATATTGCCCAAAACGGTCGCCGTCTGGTTTTCAAACCCAAGCTCGGTCCAGATCGCCAGCGACTGTTCAAAAATTTCGATCGCTTTCTTTTCGTCTCCGGGCGCGGAGGTTGCCATCGCCAGATTATTGAGCACCGTCGCTACACCAGGTTTGTCGTTGACCGCCCGACGCAACGCAAGCGAACGCTCGAGATGGTCGAGAGCCTTTGCCCGGTCGCCTAATTGTTCGTATGTCCGGCCAAGATTTGAGAGCGTGATGGATTGGGCACGTTTATCGTCGATCTCGACGCGGATCGCGAGGGCCCGGTTGAAAAAATCGATAGCCTTTGACCGTTCACCTAGATCTAAATATGCCGAGCCGATGCTATTTAGCGTATTGGATTCGCCATATTTGTCACCTGCGGCCTTACGCAATGGCAAAGCGAGGTTGTGGCACTCAAGCGCCTTTTGCTTGTCGCCGAGGCGGTCGTAGAGCAGGCCAAGGTTGTTCAGAGTCCGCGCTTCGAGTTGTCTGTGCCCGATCTCGCGAAATATTGCGAGCGCCTCATTGTACGCCGCAAAAGCCGCGTCCTTTTCATCCAAACGGTCCTGCATCAACCCAACGCCGAGCAGCGAGCCGCCAACATTCCCACGGTCGCCGATCTCGCCATAGAGCTTGACCGACAATTGCATCTGTTCGAGTGCGAGTTTGTAAGATTTGTATGTGTTCTCGTCGAGGTATTTGATGCCCGCATCATACGCAGCCTTGGCGGCAATACGTTTTTCCTCGACCTCAGGCTGGCCAAACGCGGCAAAAACGCTCAGACATAAAAATATCAGAGCTGCCGCCGACCTAAATTTTGTAAATGTTCGATCCATACGCGGGTCACGTAGAATTAGAACGGAGAGAAATCAAAAAATTGCTAACTATTCCACACAACCTGATTTTTTAACCGTAGGATCGACCGCCTGATGCGTTATGCTGAGCGGTAAAACCCGTCAGGGACTAAGACGATCGTGTATTGGTGTTACTTATTTTATCCCGTCGTACACATCATTCCATTTTTTTAATTTTTCTGTCCATGTGCCGAATTCAGGAGAATTTTTATTTGCCTTTGCTTGTTTATAAGTGAAAATATCTAATAGATTTGCAACCACCTTTTTATAACTTTCTTTGTCACGCAATTGCTGCTCTTGGTTTCCATTATTAGGTTTATTGGCTAAAAGTGCGGCTGCCTTTTCACAGGGTATGAGTGCTGCTTCCATCGCAGCAGCATATTCTTGTTCCAATTTGCTCCGGTTGGACACCTTTTCTATCGAGGGCTTTACACCAGCCTGTTCCATCGCCTTCAGCTCGTTAGCAAATGCGTCCCGGATCTTCTCTGCTTTATTAATAAAATGCTCTACCAAAAATAAATAAGGCATTTCCGAACTCGGCTTTGCAGCAGCGATCTTATTGTATGCCCGCACCATTTTTGACTCCCATTCATCGGCATTTCCCGGCAACGGCGCAGCGTCTGAATTCAGAGTCTCATACAATATTCCTCCTAACATTTCATTTGCCTTGAAATTATCCGGGTCTGTCGCTAAAACATCTTCCAGGGCGTTGATCTTTTCGGTCAGACTTTCTGCTAAACCGACGGCAAAATCCACCTTGTCAAATTTAAAGATTTCACTGTTGGGATATTTTTTTCTGCCCAGTTCTCTATACTTCTCAAACAAAGCTGCATTTTTCATTTCAAACCAATATTTCACCAGGAACCGATAAAGTTGTTCAAAGCCTTCTCCGGACACACCATTTTCCACAAGGCGGCTGTAAAACAGCGCTGCATCCTTTTTATTGCCGCTGTTTTCAGCCGTAAGACCTGCTACTATCAACACATCTTTATCGAATTCGGTGCGCAAACCCGTAGCCATCATTAGATCTGAAAATTCCACCGCTTTTTTAAACTTTTCAAAACTTTGCTGCCATTTTTTATTTTCATAATCCTTGTAACCTGATGAATAAAAGGAGCGATAAATATTGATGGGTGCATTCTTGTGTATAGGTTCCGTCGTAAGTAACCCCATGGAGGGTTCCATTTCCCGGTATTTATAAAATGCGGCGACGGCTTCATTGTTCAGTTGATCCCCGATGGGATTGGCTTTATTGGCATCCGACATGGCCAGGTATGCATAAATGCCAGCTTTCAATAAATGGGCCTCAGGTGTTTTGGTAATATCGCCATTGGCAAACGCCAGGTCTATATCGGATTTCGCTTTGTTAAATTGTCCCAGAATAACTAGATTCTTGATGTCACCAAGGGACTGTGCCTGCAGCGTCAGTACTGGAAAGCAAATGATCAGTGCTAAAAAGAGTTTCTTCATCTGTGTTTATTTCCTCCTGAACAATTTTGCTCGCTCAGCTTAGAAGTAATTGAAAATGACATCGTTGCCCTTGTGCGAGCCAAGTTTCATTCTTCATTTCCCGGCAGGCACGCCTCAGAACGAAAATATTCTACGTGTTCCAAACGATCTGACTTCGCAAGCGCAGCACCGATCTTTCCTTACCCAATGTTTCAAAAACCGACAACATCGACGGGCCGACAGCAACGCCGGTCAGCAACGTGCGGGCTCCGTTCATGAT
>JBEBGA010000285.1:0-4118 GCA_040081695.1 Pyrinomonadaceae bacterium | reverse complement strand
TATTGATTCCAGATGATCTGGCTGCGCAAACGACGTAGCGTTCTTTCGAGACCAATGATCTCGAATACCGAGAGCATCGACGGGCCGACCGCGACGCCTGTCAGGAGTGTTCGTGCTCCATTCATTATCACGCCGAGCTTTGTGCCTTTTTCTTCGGTAAATGCTTTTACGACCTCTTCGATCTCCGGCTCGGTAAACGAATCCATTGGTTCAAAACGCTCGGCAAGCTCGGGCAGCCACGATTTTAGGTCGGGGAATTTTCCGAGATTTTTTTCGATCGCCGCCGGGTCGAAATCATAGTCTTCACTAAAGTACGCCCTTCCCTGCGACGCAAAATCTTTGAGGGTGAAAAACCGCTGGCGGATGAGGTTGATCGTGTTTTCAAACCACGCCTTGTCGTCGTCTTCGTATTCATCACGCCACAGCTTGGCGGCTTTTAGCTCGGGTTTGACGAACGGCATCAATTCCTCGACCGGCATTGTACGGATGTATTCGGCGTTCATCCACTGGGCTTTGTCGTCAGTCCAACGGCGCGGGTCGTTTTCGGTAAAGTTAAAGACCGCGTTCGAGCGGTGGATGCCATCGAGGCTAAATTTTTCAACCAGCTCATCGAGCGAATAGATCTCTTTTTCCTCACCAGCCGACCAGCCTAAAAGAGCAAGAAAATTGCGGAATGCGGCAGCCAAAAATCCCGCGTCGCGATAAGTCGTCATTGAGACAACCTCGCCGTGTTTGCGTTTCGACAGCTTGCCTTTGTTCGGCGCCATGATAAGCGGCAGATGGGCAAATGTCGGCGGTGTGACACCGAGTGCCTCATAGATCAGCACCTGTTTATGGGCGTTGGTCAGATGATCCTGGCCGCGAATGACGTGCGTGATCGCCATCTCGATGTCGTCACAAACGACGGCAAGGTTGTAGAGAGGATGTCCATCCGATCTCAATAAAACAAGATCTTCGGTTTCCTTATAATCGCGTTCCTGCAAGCCATAGACGGCGTCTTCGAAAGAGGTTTTTCCGGTCTGTGCAACCTTCAACCGAATTGCAAACGGCTCTCCGGCGGCGGCTCTCGCATCGCTCTCATCGGATGACAGATCGCGATACAGATTGTCGCGCATGTTCTTTTCGCCCTGATTGGCACGAGCACGATCCTTGATCGCGTCCTTTACATTTGCGTCGTTTGGCTCGGCCTTTGGCGTAAAATCACGATACGCCTTGCCCTCAGCGAGCAGCTTTTTGGCAGTCGCACGGTGTTTGTCAGCGTTGTCAGATTGGAAAACGATCTCCTCGTCGTGATCTAGTTCGAGCCACGCCAGGCCATCAAGGATCGAACGGGTCGATTCCTCGGTCGAGCGTGCCAGGTCAGTGTCCTCGATGCGGAGCAGAAACTTGCCGCCAGTATGGCGAGCATAAAGATAGTTAAAAAGTGCGGTCCTCGCGGAGCCGATATGTAGGTAGCCGGTAGGAGACGGTGCAAAACGAACGCGTGTAGTCATAACCTATGATTTTCACACGGGTCAAGCAAATAACGCAAAAACTCAGGCGTTCCCGGTTACTCTTTCGTTTACGGAAGTCCTTGCACCCAAATAGATCGCCGCAAACTTTGTCGCAAATGAAACTACGATCAGCGGCAAAAAGCTTAGAACTTTATCCGCTGCGGCCGCTAAAATTATTGCGACATCGAGCACAAAGTAAATTGCCCACGCTGCGATGCCGACCTTTAATGCCCGCGTACCGAGAAAACGCCGCAGCACTAAACCCGTCACAAAAAATACCGGTATGCCGCCAATGATGCTCGCATATGGGCCAAAACGATTTGCCGCCTCTTGGTAAAAGCTGTCTTCATGGCCAGGGTTTATCACATATCCATACAGCACCATGAAGAGAAAAAACAGCGTCACGTTTGCGACACCGGCAATGATCGCCGTCGGCAACGCCACCCAGAGTCTCGATTTCTGTCCGCTATCGCTCATTTCGCCTCCTATACCGCCGCCGGTAAAAGCTCTTTTCGCCGCAACAGCCCCGCACTAATAAGTGTAACTATAAAACCTACCGGAAGTATTTCGACCATGCAGATAAGAAAAAACAGGATCGGACTCTTAAAAAGCCCCGCCATCATATCGACCTCGGCCTTGGCGCTGTCGATCTTTTCCTGTGGTGCCCCTTGTTGTTGTAGCTGGCCGACCTTTAGCTCGGTAAATTTTTGCATGAACCGCTCATCAAATCCGGGATTTGCGAGGCCATACGACACCGCCCCTCCCCAATACAAAACACCCGCGATCAGCGATATCAGCATGCCGACCTGTACACCTTTCCAAAATCTGAGCCGCCCCTCGGCATAATTGTCGCGGTACGATTTTATGCCAAAAAACACCATCGACAGCGCGATGATCATGCTCGAATAGCCGACGATCTCAAGCCGGTCAAAACCTATCACGCCACGATCAACGAGTGTCGCCGTTCCCCAAACCAATCCCGAAATAATAAGGCCCCCGAGCAGGCCAAACGTCAATACAACTTTCTTCATAATTTTCCCCTCCTTTGAGAACCCGACAAATATACCGCCCTGTCGGGCCCGAGCACATCGGCCAAAAGTATGAATTTGAGTTAAATAGTGAAAATCAGCCTAAAGTATTACGGGATCAACTGCAATTCTTTTGCACGGCTTATAGCCTGCGTACGGCGGTTAGCGTCCAGTTTGGCTAAGAGATTAGAGACGTGAGTTTTGACGGTGCTGGTCGAGACAAAGAGATCATCGGCGATCTCTTGATTCGACAGCCCGCGTGAAATGAGTTCGAGCACCTCATATTCACGTTTGCTAATGCCGAGCCTATCAATCTCCTTTTGGTCTCGCTCAAACGGCAGCGACCGATCGATCACCTTTATCTTTGGACGCGTCAGCCGCAGGCCCGCCCAGATACCGAGAGCGGTAAATAGTATGGCGACGAGGCCGATGTAAAATTCGAGAGGGATGTCACGGACAAAATACTTATACTCGACCAGCTTGAGCACGGCGATGAGTGCCGCCATTGCGAGGCCGTAGATGAGTATAGTTCGCCGCATAAGAGGCCACGAAAGTAAGAAAGCCGCCAAACCAATCGGCTTGAACGGCTGACCTAAAAAGATGGCGGAGACGACAGGATTCGAACCTGTGGTAGTTTTTAAGACTACAACGATTTAGCAAACCGCCGCTTTCAGCCGCTCAGCCACGTCTCCGCATTGCCTATAAAGACAAGTTCCAATTCTACCCACAGGGCAAACTTTGTCAAGTTAATTGCATCTTAGATAGCAAATACGAGAAGCCTTGCGGCTTGACACGGTTGATTTTTGCGAACAAAATACCTAGGTTACTGGTACTGGCTCTTTTCGATGGGTTTTACGACAAAAACTAAGCAATATATTGCTCCGGTCTTTTTGCTGCTGATCGCGGTTTCGGCAACAGTCGTAGCTGCGCCTGCGACAATCCCCGTAAATATTACAATTGAGAACAAGAGCGGTCTCGGCACGATCAAGGGTGTTGTACGTGATGCGGGCGGCAGTCCGATCGCGGACGCAACGGTAGCGATATTTCGTTCCGGTACATCAAAGCTCTTAAAACAGGTAAATTCGTCACGCGACGGCAGTTTTTTGGCGAGGATCTTGCCGGGAACTTACACCGTGCTTGCGGTCGCTCAGGGCTTTAACCCGGTCACGCTTTTGGGCGTCGAGGTCCCGCGTGCGAGCGAGGTCAATTACGGTTTCAAGCTGGAACGTTCAGGCAGCGGCAACACATTGCCCGAAAAACTGATCGACCGCAACAGCTCAAAATGGCGCATCCGCGGGGCGCAATTGCAACGCTCAATATATCAAAACCGCGACGCTAAAGATCCTATTGTGGTCGCTGACGAAACGACCGCCGCGGCAGACGAACAGTCCGCAGAAGCTCCCGGCAAACGTCGCGGCCAGACCGTGATCGAGACCTATTTTGCAGGCTCGCGTACCGGCAATTCAGTTGGCGTTAATTTTGCGACGCTCCTGCCCGTCAGCCGCAATGTGGAGATCGTTTTTGCCGGACAGGTTGGTAAGGGCAAAAGCACGCCGCAAAGATTTGAGACGGCTCTCAAATTCCGCCCGTCGGACGA
>JBEBGA010000284.1:0-4148 GCA_040081695.1 Pyrinomonadaceae bacterium | reverse complement strand
GGGGATGTCGAGGGCTTTGTTATATTTTTGAGCCGTTTCGTCATCGAGCTTTTTGGCGATGGCGACGTATTTTTTATTGCCTTCTTTTCCCTGCCGCAGTTGGGCGGCAAGCTGGCCGGCATCAAGTTTGAGAGCTTTTGCGATCGTTTTTGCCGCCGCGTCGGTGTCCGTGATCTCAGAGGGATTTGCGTAAAGAGTTTTTACCGGCAGGCTCATCGCCAGCGCACGTTCGTTACGGTCAAAGATCGTCCCGCGCAGCATACGGTCGTGTTTTACATCCTGACGCAGGTCAACGGCCTTTGCTTTGAGCGCGGCATGTTGGGTAACTTGCAACTGAAAAAGCCGAACGCTAATGCCGCCGATCCACAGCACAAAGACCGCGACGATCAGCATAAATCGGGTAAAAGCGACTTGACGGAGATTTTTCTTGCGGGATTTCGGAGATCTTTTCATGACGCTGCTTTTTCGATCGAAAATGTAAAGGAGTTATTCGGCTGACATCGTGCGCTTTTCCTGCTTTGCGGCCTTGTCGCTCTTAACAAGGGTCGCCGTAGATGCCTGCGGCACCTGTTTGACCGAAGCAGTTCGCACGATCAGCGTCTTGTCGGCAGGAGCGGATGTCGTAGCGGCAGTAGGAGGAACAGTTTTGTCTTTGGTAACCGACGTCAACTGTGCCATCTGCGGCTGATCAGCCGTCGGCTCGCCAAATCCGATCTTTTTAGCGGCCTTTTTGATCTCCATCGGCGAAGACGAGATCTCACGAGCCAGCAGCAGACGGCGTTTTTCGCCTTCGAGGTCATCGATCTGCTTTCGCAGACGCGAATTTTTCATCCCGTAGTCCATAGAAGAGAAATGCTGACGCCCGGCAAAAAAGATGCCCGATACGACCAACAGGCCGCATATCAGGATCAAGGCGCCCGTCCGTCCGCGTTTTTGTTCGCTTTTTCGTCTCGCCGCTGCTTTTCTCTTGGTCATCAGGGGTTCCTCCGGGTCTGTTTTTACTGCTCTAACTTACGGCACGCTCTCAGTTTTGCACTGCGTGAGCGTGGATTTTCTTGCAATTCGTCTTCGGTCGCTGTGACCGGCTTTCGCGTCAGGACCTCAACCTTTTTCGCGGCACCGCATACGCATTGCGGTATTCGCGGCGGGCAAAAACACCTGCCCGAGAGCTTTTGGAAAGCCTGCTTTACGATCCTGTCTTCCAGCGAGTGAAAGGTGATGATCGCGAGCACGCCGTTTGTTTTCAAAATATCCACCGCATCCATCACAAACTGCTCTATAATGTCGAGCTCGCCATTGACCGCGATCCGGAGAGCCTGAAACGTCCGCGTCGCCGGATGTATCTTGTCCTTAGGGCTGGTTCGAACCGCCCTTCGGACCAGATCGGCAAGCTGCGTTGTCGTTTCGATCGGCTCGCCCTGCTCTCTCTTTTCAACTATCCACTTCGCTATCTTTCGCGAAACACGCTCCTCGCCGTACCTATATATAATGTCGGCGATCTCTTTTTCGTCAGCGGTCGCGAGCAGCTCCGCGGCCGTCATACCACCCGATTCGGCATCCATCCGCATATCAAGCGGGGCATCAAACCGAAAACTAAACCCCCGCGTCTCGCTATCAAGCTGCAGCGACGACACCCCAAGATCCGCCATAATCCCGTCCGGCCTAACCCTGCCCACCGCCGTCCGAATGTCAGCAAAATTTGCGTGGACAAACTTTACCCGCTTGCCATAAGCCTTTAGCCGCGTTTTCGCGAGCCTCATCGCAGCCGTATCCTGATCGATACCTATGACCGTCGCATCCGGCGAAGCCTCAAGCATTCCCTCGGTGTGGCCGCCAAGCCCCAGCGTCGCATCCACATACAGCCCGCCTTTTTCCGGCTCAAGGAAACCCAAAGTTTCCGTAAGCAGAACGGACCGGTGTGCATTTGCGGCGTCAGATTCCGGCATATTCAAAGATCATTTTTCGGGCCTCATCCGTGCAGTTAAGCATTTTGAAATTCGTGCGAACGGTTCCCGGCGCCATTGTTTTTGGCGCTTATGGTCTTAAACAGTTGTATTAGGTGTTGTGTGTTTACCCCGAAAGCCATATCGAGGTTATTTATACAGCAAAAGAATAATACGTCTAGTGTTCGCCCGCTGTCAAGAGAATATTTCACCAAAACACTTAATCATGCGTTTAAATTCTTCGACCTCGAAAATCGGGCGCATTTTGGGCTGTTTTTGTGTTTTCTTTGGGCTCTGATATAGGATAATAGGCGACCCGCGAAAGCCTGATGACGCCCTTATTTTTACAATTAATTATCTTCGGTTTACTTGCTGCGGCGGCGAACGTCCTCGGCGGGCTCGTGCTGTTCCCTTCGCAGCTACATCAGAGCTACAAACGCTTTCTCAAATACCTGCTCGCACTCGGAGCGGGGTTTATGCTGGCGGTGGCTTTGTTTGAGATATTGCCAAAAACGATCACGATCTGGCAGGCGGCGAACCCGGGCGACCCTGAGAATCTGTATATGCCGATGATGCTCCTGCTCGGCGGATATTTGCTCACGCAGTTTGTCGAACACACCATCGCCCCGCACTTTCACCTCGGCGAAGAGATGCATTGCGACGACGACGACCACTCGCACGATCTGATCTCGACGCGCTCGGCGTACACGGCGGTCGGCGGCCTGCTGGTGCACACTTTCTTTGACGGAGTAACGATCGCGGCGGCTTCGCAGATAGACGTCAAGGTCGGCTTTCTCGTATTCATCGCCGTCTTTCTGCACAAATTCCCCGAAGGCTTTACGATCGGCTCGATGGTGATGGCAGCCGGCAAAGGCCGCCGACAGGTAATGATCGCGACTTCGCTAATGGGGCTGACGACGTTTCTCGGCGTGATGATCTTTTACTTTATCGGCAATAATGCCGGATCAGCAGTCGCTTACGCCCTGCCCGTCGCCGGAGGCGTCACGCTCTACGTCGCCGCCAGCGACCTCATCCCCGAAGTCAACCACCACGGCGGCAACAGCGTCTGGGTGTCCCTAGCAGTCTTCGCCGGTGTCGCCCTATTCTTCGGCACGCACGAGCTCCTCCACATGGCGTCGGGTCAGTAGATAAATATGTTGGTCCGGTCCGGACCAGATGGACCAGGTGGACCAAGGTGGACCAGCAACTATTAAGACCACATATTTCTTGAAACAAAGATCGTGTGACTTCGTAATTATTTACGGAGGCAGATCAGACACGCGATGAGAGAACCTTTATTGGCTGGCATACTTAGTTTACTGATACCCGGGCTCGGGCAGATCTATAATGGCCGGATACTGATTGGCATTATTTGGTTAATACTGACCGGTTTTTCGTGGATCGGATCGGTTGGCGTTTTGGGATGGGTCATCCATCTGTTCGCCGCTTGGTGTGCATATAGCTATGCAAAGGAAAATCCCGTCAGGGTCTAGTTTGGCTTCACGATCCTCCTCTTCGCCCGGCGTCCGATGATGCCGGGCTTTTTATTGGACAGTTATCAGTGGTCAGTTGTCAGTGGTCGGTGGTAGTATGAAACATTGCTTTTTATGTCGGTGGAAACGCAGCGGCTCAGGCCGCGGCTACTGACTGCTGACTACCGACTACTGACTACTGTTCATTTATGGTTCGAGAAGGGATACCTTTTATTTTGATACCGGTCGTGATCGCGGCGGGGTTTGGGTGGTTTGGGCTGTGGCCGGTCGCGGTGGTTTTAGCGGCGGTCGCGCTGTTTATGATGTACTTTTTCCGCGACCCGCAGCGAGAGGTACCTCAAGACCCAGATCTGATCGTTTCGGCAGCGGACGGCGTTGTGACGCGGATCGACCTGACCGACACGACCAAGCTCGTGAGCGTTTTTTTATCGCCGCTCGACGTCCACATAAACCGCGCTCCGATCACCGGCACTATCAAAGAGATCAACTACACGCGCGGCAAGAAAATGCCCGCGACCAAAGACGAAGCGAGCCTCGTGAACGAACGCAACGCGCTGGTCATCGAGGGCGAGGGCTTAACGGTGACCTGTACGCAGATCGCGGGAATCCTTGCGCGGCGGATTGTTTGTTGGCCAAAAGCAGGGGATAATCTGATTCGCGGACAAAAATTTGGGCTGATCAAGTTTAGCTCGCGGACGGACCTGTTAATGCC
>JBEBGA010000283.1:0-4164 GCA_040081695.1 Pyrinomonadaceae bacterium | reverse complement strand
CCTTACAGTTTGAACTAATTTAATGGCAACTGCAGTAGAAAATTTTGCCGGACAGCCTGAGGTGCTTGACGGAGCGCTTGAGTCGCAGATGACGCTGTCGATGGGGCCGCAGCATCCCTCGACACACGGCGTTTTGCGTCTCGATCTGCGTCTCGATGGCGAACTCGTCATCAAGGCCATTCCCGATATCGGCTATCTCCATACGGGGATGGAAAAGCTGTTTGAATACAAAAAATATCAGCAGGGCATCGTCATCACCGACCGGATGGATTATCTCAATCCGCTTGGCAACAACCTTGCGTATGTGATGGCGGCGGAGAAACTGCTGGGCCTGGAAATTCCTGAGCGGGCACAGGTCATTCGCGTGCTGATGTGTGAACTGCAGCGTATCGCTTCGCATATGGTTTGGTTTGGCACGTCGTGCCTCGATATGGGGGCGATGACGCCGTTTTGGTTTACTTTTAAGGAACGCGAAAAGATCCTCAACCTGATCGAAGCTGCGTCCGGCGGTCGTATGACGCCGAGTTATTTCCGCATCGGCGGCCTGATGATGGATCTGCCGGCCGGGTTTGATAATCGTGTCAGACAGTTTCTCGATGATTTCCCGGACGCTCTAAATACCTTTGACACGCTGATCACCGGCAACACGATTTGGCACAGCAGGACAAAAGGTGTCGGTATTATTTCGAAAGAAGATGCGATCGATTGGGGATTGACCGGCCCAAGTTTAAGAGGCAGCGGCGTCGAGCTTGATCTGCGTAAAGCGACACCTTATACAGGTTACGAGACCTACGACTTTGATATCCCGACCGAGCCGGATGGCGATGTGTGGTCGCGGTTCAAGGTTCGTATGCGTGAGCTGACCGAGAGCTATAAGATCATCCGCCAGGCGCTCGACCGCCTCAAACCCGGGCCTATCAAAGCTGACGCTCCAAAGATCGTGCTGCCCGATCGCGACGATATGCGTAAGCATATGGATTCGCTGATCCACCATTTCCTGATCGTCGCCGAGGGTTTCAACGTGCCACCGGGCGAGGTCTATCACGCTATCGAAGCGTCCAAGGGCGAGCTTGGAGTGTATATGAAATCCAACGGCGGTCCGAAACCCGAACGCGTCCATTTCCGCGGCCCCTCGTTCGTAAATCTCTCGGCCCTGCCCGTTATGGCAGAGGGCGAAATGATCGCTGATGTTGTCGCAATCATCGGTAGCCTGGATATTGTGTTGGGGGAGATCGATAGGTAGGAGAATTGTATGGCTGAACCCATTTCTGATGAAACATTTAAGGAAGAAATGCTCGGTTTTAAGTCTGAGATGTTGGATTTTAAGGCTGAGGTGACGAGATTTGTTGAAGTTGCTACGCAAAAGTTTGACGGTTTGACCGCCGACGTTCGTACGAATTCTTTCAAGCTTGATCGCCTCGAAAATAAACTAAGCCAAGTTGAGGAAAAGGTTGTTCAGGTAGAAGTAAAACTTGATAGCGTCGCATCGGATGTAAGACAGTTAAAGGATGTCGCGGGAATGTCGATAAAGGACCATACGCGGATCGACGAATTAGAAAAGCGCGTAGACGATCGAGAGGCCGGGGTTCACTAACAGATGGCAGGATCAACAGCTACCAGTTACACAGATAAAGTCCTCGTCACAGGCGAGGTGGCGGAGTTTTCGGCTGCGGTTATCGACGAGATGAAAGCGCACGTCGCTAAGTATCCGGCTGACCGGACGCGTTCGGCGTTGATACCGCTTTTGTTTGTCGTGCAGCGCGAACGCGGCGGGTGGCTTGATAATCCGGGCATTAATTTTTTGGCGCAGTTTTTGAGTTTAGAGGTGACGGACGTCTGGGAAACGGCGACGTTTTATTCGATGTTCAATCTGCGTCCGGTTGGCCGTCATCATATCCAGATCTGCAAGACGCTGTCGTGCAAGATCATGGGCGAGCCTGAGATCACTGAGCATATTTGCACCAAGCTCGGCATTCATACGGGCGAGACGACCGAGGACGGCAAATACACCGTTACGATGGTCGAATGTCTGGGCAGCTGCGGTACGGCACCGATGATGCAGATCGGGTTTGATTATCACGAAGACCTGACTGTAGCGAAGGTCGATAAGATATTGGCGGATTGTAAATAGATGGAGATCAAAGCACTAGGCTGCGAGCCGTTATCGCTTAGACGGGTGTTCATCAAAGATGGGCACACGCTCGACGTGTATAAAAAAGACGGCGGTTACAAGTCGCTCGAAAAGGCGCTTGGGATGACGCAGGACGCGATCATTCAAGAGGTAAAAGATTCTGCGCTTCGCGGACGCGGCGGTGCGGGTTTCCCGTCGGGTATGAAATGGTCGTTCGTTCCCCGCGATTCGCCAAAGCAAAAGTACATTGTCTGCAATGCGGATGAATCCGAGCCCGGTAGTTTCAAAGATCGCTATCTGATGGAGTACGATCCGCATGCCCTGATCGAAGGGATGATCATCGCGGGTTACACGCTTGGGTCGAATACGGGTTATGTCTATGGCCGCGGCGAATATCGCTACTTGCTTGACATAATGGATGTCGCGATCGCTGAGGCTCGCAAAGCGGGGCTTTTGGGTAAGAATATCCTCGGCTCAGGCCTTGATTTCGATCTGCACACGCATACCGGTGCCGGTGCTTACATCTGCGGCGAAGAGACGGCGTTGCTTTCGAGCCTCGAGGGGTATCGCGGCCACCCGCGAATGAAGCCGCCTTTTCCAGCGATCGAAGGACTTTATGCTTCACCGACCATCGTCAACAATGTCGAGACGCTGACGAGCATCCCGCAGATCATCGAGATGGGCGGCATCAAGTGGCGTGATCTCGGCACTGAGAAATCGGGCGGAACCAAGCTTTGGTCGATCAGCGGCCACGTCAAAAAGCCTGGCGTTTATGAGCTGCCGATGGGCTATGCCGATATTGAAAAGTTCATCATGGATGACTGCGGCGGGATGCTTCGCGACGGTAAAAAATTGAAAGCTGTGATTCCAGGCGGCTCATCGGTTTACATCATGAACGCCGGTCAGATCCTTGGACAAAACGTCACGCTTGATTACGAAGGGCTTGTTGCCGCCGGTTCGATGCTTGGCACCGGCGGGATGATGGTGATGGATGAGACGGTCGATATTATGGAATCGACCAAAAATCTCACCGAGTTTTACAAACACGAATCGTGCGGTTGGTGTACGCCTTGCCGCGAGGGGACCGATTGGCTCGTCAAGATATTTAACCGTATCTCGACCGGCGGCGGGCGGCCGGAGGATGCTCAGTTGATGCTGGATATTTGCGATAACATCGAGGGTAAATCGTTTTGTCCGCTTGGCGATGCTGCCGCGTGGCCGATACAGTCGGCGATCAAGCAGTTTCCGGGTGATTTTAAGAAATGGCTCATTGACAATGTATCGGCTGACGGCGTTAGTCCGAATGTGTGATGACAAACCGTGCGATCAAAAATGCTCTTTTGACAGGGTTGAGAATTTGCATTTGCCTGTTCGTGCTGAGCCTTTCGATCGTTGCACAGGACAGAAATCCGATCATCCTTATTCCGGGGCTGACCGGTTCGGAGCTAAAGCACAAGGTCACGGGTGAGAAAGTATGGTTTAAGGCTCTAAAGCCTAAGTCTGAGGATTTGAGGCTGCCGATCTCGGCCAGCATCAATACGATGCAGGACGATCTGGTTCCCGGCGATATCCTTCGCGAGGTCAAGGTTGGGATATTTCCGGCGACGGATATTTACGGCGGCTTTATCAGGGCGATGGAGATGCGGGCCGGTTATCGCGAAGAGAGTTGGAAAGATCCGTCGGACGATGGCGACCGTAACGCGATATACGTTTTTGCGTATGATTGGCGGCTCGATAATGTAGCAAATGCACAGCGGCTGGTCCGCGATGTCGAGGCTCTAAAGCGAAAGCTCAAAAGGCCGGACCTCAAATTTGACATCGTTGCTCATTCGATGGGCGGGATAATTTCGCGGTACGCGGCGATGTATGGTGACGCCGATCTGCCTATAGGTAATCGCAAAGCGGTGCCAACGTGGGCCGGAGCAAAGTTATTTGACAAAATTATTTTGCTGGGAACGCCCAACGAAGGGGCGGCCGGGGCGCTCGGTTCGCTGCTCAATGGGTATACCTTGGGGGGCTTTCGGGTCGATTTG
>JBEBGA010000282.1:0-4165 GCA_040081695.1 Pyrinomonadaceae bacterium | reverse complement strand
CACAAATACTCGTGTATTGATCGCTGTCGACGGTTCACCGAACGCCGAAGAGGTCGTTAAGGTGGTTGCCGGACGAAATTGGGCGAAGGACACTGAAATTCGTCTGATCGCGGTTGACGATCCATTTACCCAGTCAGCGGCAGTTTATATTCTGTGGAATCTCGATGAAAACAAGCCGACAGATAATGAGCAGTCGCGCGAATGGATCGGTAAATTGATAGACGCTCCCGCTGAAGTATTGAGGTCAGCCGGACTGCAGGTTTCTCACAACATACGTTGGGGCGACCCGGCCAACATGATTCTTCAGGAAGCCGAGGACTGGCAGCCGGACACCATTTTCGTCGGCGCACGCGGTTTAGGACGTTTCAAGAGATTCCTACTGGGAAGCGTTTCCTCGGCGGTGGCAGCAAAGGCCTTGTGTTCGGTCGAGGTCGTTCGGCCACCGGAGACTATCCGCTGACGTAAATCCCGAGGCTCCTCAGTACGTGCTTAAGTCTGCCGAGGCGGTGGCCTAGTATTTTGATGAGACCTAGAGGATTGAGGAATACGAACCATGAAAGCCAATGTATTCAGAAATGTAAATGAGTTCGGAATCGAAGATGTCCCGCGTCCGACACCGGGCATCGGAGAGGCGGTGATTCGGGTCACATTAACGACGATTTGCGGCACCGATCTACATATCATCCGGGGCGAATACCCGGTTGAATCAGGTCTTGTGATCGGGCATGAGGCGGTTGGCGTGATCGAAGAGCTGGGCGGGGGCGTATCGGGCTATAAGATTGGCGACCGGGTTTTGGTTGGTGCGATCACTCCCTGCGGGGCATGCCGCGGATGCCTCTCCGGAAACTGGGCTCAATGTGGAAGCGACGACGAGGTTTCGGGCTATAAAGCGCTCGGCGGCTGGCGTTTTGGCAATACCATCAACGGTGCACAAGCGGAATATCTGCTGGTACCCAATGCCCAAGCAAATCTTGCCAAAATTCCCGAGGAATTATCCGACGAGCAGGTGATCCTATTAGCGGACATTGCTTCGACGGGCTTCAGCGGCGCTGAAGCCGGCGATGTGAAGATCGGCGATAGTGTCGTCGTTTATGCTCTCGGGCCGATCGGAATTTGCGCGGCTATCGGTGCAAGGATGATGGGAGCCGCGATGGTGATCGGCGTTGACGGCGACGAATCCCGGATCGAAATGGCAAAAAAAATGGGTGTGGGAATAGTGCTCGATTACAACGAGGTTGACACAGTTGCCGAGATCAAAAGACTTACGAACGGGGGAACTGACGTCGCGATCGAAGCCCTCGGTACTCAGGAGACCTTTGAAAACTGTCTCAGAAGTCTGCGCCCAGGCGGAACACTTTCGAGTCTCGGGGTTTACTCTGGGAAACTTCATATCCCATATGAGGCTTTCGCCGCCGGGATCGGTGACTACAAAATCGTCACAACCCTTTGTCCCGGCGGTAAAGAGCGGATGCGGCGGCTTATGGAGATGGTCAAGAATCATCGCGTTGATTTGACGCCGCTGATTACGCACCGCTTTTCACTGGATGAAATTGCCGAAGCATATCGCCTTTTCGGCGACAGGCTCGACGGAGTCATGAAAGTGGCCATTAAACCTTAATTGGTGTCCGAGAAGTGCCTAGCCACAATGTAGATCAAATGGAAATCAGCATCGATGAGGATTAAAGGACTATCAAACGCTGAAGCTCGTAAGCGGCTGGAACAGTTCGGTCGCAACATGCTTCCGGAGAAAAAGCAGACCCCCGTCTGGCACCGGTTCTTACGACAGTTTCAGAGCCCGCTGATCTACATTTTGCTGTTTGCCCTTATTTTGGACGTTGTTATTTGGACTATCGAAGGGGCGAGCGGCGTTCCGTTGGGATCCATCGCCATCGGTTTCATACTCCTGATAAACGCCGGGCTCGGAATGTATCAGGAAAATAAAGCCGAGTCTGCTCTGGCAAAGTTGAAGGCTCTCGCTGCACCGTTGGTTTGGGTAATGCGGGACGCGAAACTCGTCCATTAGCCGAGTGCGGAACTGGTTCCCGGCGATGTTCTGCGCATTGAAGCAGGTGACCGTGTTCCGGCTGACGGTAGCTTGCTCGAAGTGCAGGGCGTGATGGTGGATGAATCGGTTTTGACCGGGGAATCCGTGCCGGTTGATAAAGAATTGGTTAGCGAAGTATTTAGCGGCACGCTGTTCGTGCGTGGAAAGGGCTATGTCGAAGTTTCCAGGACTGGCGAGAAAAGTGCTATGGGAAAACTCGCGGTAATGCTTGGCGGCATCGAAGCGGGAAAAACTCCGCTCGAACGCAGGATGGAAGTCTTTGGCAAGCAAATAGCGTATGCAGTTCTCATTTTATCTCTTTTGCTAATCGTTGCCGGTCTTTATATTGAAGGAATCGAACGCATCGGACACGTTTTGCTTTTCGCGGTCGCTTTGGCGGTGGCGGCAGTTCCCGAAGGATTGCCCGCAGTTCACACTTTAACATTGTCGCTCGGCGTAGAGCGAATGGCGAAACGAAAGGCAGTCGTGCGTCGTTTGAGTGCAGTCGAAGCGTTGGGATCCGTTACAGTAATTGCGACCGACAAGACAGGCACGCTGACCGAAAATAAAATGTACGTAAAGGATGTTGACAGTCCTGACATGGCCCGTGCTTTGCGGGCAATGGTGCTTGCTAACGATGCAGAAATTGGCACCGGAGCGGGCGATCCGTTAGAACTGGCTCTGCTCAATTACACAAACACGCACGGTATCGATCCCGAGCGAATCAACGAGAATTACCCGCGTCTGAGCGTCTTACCTTTCGACAGTAAGCACAAATATATGCGGGTGACGGTGGATGAAAGCGGCACTCCGGCGAGTTATCTGAAAGGTGCCCCAGAAGTCATTATAAAGCGATGTCGCTTGAGTGAAGCGGAGCAGAGGAACTGGGAAGAGAAGGCGGAAGGTTATGCCAGAGACGGCTTTCGAGTGCTGGCACTCGCTTGGCGTGATGGCGAAGGCGACGAAGAATTGCACTTTTCAGGACTGGTGATGCTTTGGGATCCGCCGCGTGCGGAAGTGCCGGAAGCGATTCGGCTTGCACAGGAAGCCGGGATCCGAGTCATCATGATTACCGGCGACCACCCGGCGACGGCGCTATCGGTCGCACACGAAATCGGCATTCCGCAGAGCCGCGTTTTGACCGGATTTGACATTGAGAATTACAGCCCGGAAGCTCTTCAAGCGGCGGTCAAAGAGGTCAATGTTTTTGCCCGTGTTGCTCCCGAACACAAGTTGCAGCTGGTAGAAGCGCTCCAAGCGAACAAAGAAGTCGTGGCTGTTACCGGCGACGGCGTGAACGATGCTCCGGCACTCAAACGCTCCGATGTCGGAGTGGCGATGGGACAACGCGGCAGCGACGTTTCGCGTGAAGTGGCGGATTTGGTTCTCTTGGACGACAACTTTGCGACCATCGTTGCCGCGATCGAAGAAGGACGAAGTATCTACGAGAACATTCTGAAATCCATCCGCTTTCTCTTTTCCGCCAATGTTGCACTGGTTCTGCTGGTTGTGGGCGGGTCTTTAGGCTCGTTTGTTTTTGGGCTGAAAGATGAATTGGGTGGACTGCTTTTGCCGCTCACTGCCGTCCAACTTTTATGGATTAACGTCATCGCCAACGGTCCAGCGGCTCTCGCGCTCGGTTTCGATAGAATCAAAGGCGTAATGCAACAGCCGCCGCGTGATCCGAATACTCCGTTGCTTGACCGCGTATCGCTCAGTTTTATTTTGATCACGGGCGTAACCAAGGCTCTTATCGGTGGCGTGTTGCTGGTGGTAATGCCGATTTACGGTTTCAGTCTTTTGGCAACCCGCACGGGAGTCTTTGTGTATGAGGCCACTGCCCAACTGCTGTTTGCATATCCTGCCCGTCGAATTACGGTCTTGCCTGAGTTTAACCTCGCTCTGCATTTGTCGGTTTTATTGGGTGCGGGTATTCAAGTTCTGAGTGTTTACTTGCCTTCTCTACGGGAACTGCTCGGACTGGCTTCATTGGGACTTTTGGGAATGGGAATGGTAGCCGCCGCAACTCTCTTGACCTGGGTTTTTGCCGAGAGTTACAGCCGATTCGTCTGGATGATGCGTCGCAACCTACACGCATAGGAAATAGAGGAACATTATGGA
>JBEBGA010000281.1:0-4179 GCA_040081695.1 Pyrinomonadaceae bacterium | reverse complement strand
ACCGTAGTCATTCGTCTTATACAGATATGGTTTCAAATCATCATTTTTGTAATTTGTCGCCGCGAAGTATGCCGAGCCCGCGTCATGCGGAGAAGCTCGAATGTGGTTCACCTGTATCCATTCCGGCAGATCTTTGGGCGTTACATTGCTCCAGGTCTGGCCGTTGTTTTGACTGACCTGAACCAGTCCGTCGTCCGTCCCGGCCCAAATTACACCTTGCTTCACCGGTGACTCATCAACAGAAAAGATCGTGTCGTAATACTCGACGCTGGTGTTATCGCCTGATATCGCACCGCCGGAATGTGTCTGCTTCGCCTTGTCATTTCGCGTCAGATCGCCTGAGATCGGCTCCCACGATTGTCCCTCGTCCATTGAGCGGAAGAGTACATTGGCTGCCGTGTAAAGTGGAAATTTTCCGTTGGTTTTATGTGGTGAGAATACGATCGGGAAATTCCACTGAAAACGATATTTCATTCCTTCGGCACCGGAACCCATCGGATTATCAGGATAGACATCGATGTTACGTTCTTGTCCCGTTTTACGGTCCCAGCGAGTCAATAGTCCGTCGTAACTGCCCGCAAAAACAACATCCGAATTCTCAGGATGCGGAGCTATCCATCCGGATTCGCCACCGCCAACAGCGAACCAATCCGACGTCGTGATCGCAAACCCGTCCGAACGTGAAGCGATCCGTATTGTCGAGTTGTCCTGCTGGGCGCCGTAAATGTTGTATGGAAAATCGTTGTCGGTTATAACGCGGTAAAACTGCGCCGTCGCCTGGTCTTGCTCGGTCCAACTGCCGCCGGAATTAGAGCTCACGTTCGCTCCGCCGTCATTGCCGTTGATCATTCTTTTTGCATCGTTGGGGGCAATCCAAAGATCGTGATTGTCGCTGTGCGGTACGCCTATCGTTGTAAATGTCCGTCCACCATCGATCGATTTGTGAAAGCCTACGTTTAGAACATAGACGACATTTTCGTTTTCGGTATCAGCGTACACACGATTGTAGTACCACGGCCGCTGGCGTATATTTGCCCCTTCATTTACCCTCTGCCACGTGTCACCGGCATCGTTTGACGTAAACAGGCCGCCGTCTTTGTTCTCGACCATCGCAAACAGTCGATTTGGATTAACAGGCGAGACCGTGATGTTCATCTTGCCGTTGAGCCCGGCGGGCAATCCGCGATTTCGCGTGATCTCGACCCATGTGTCGCCGCCGTCGGTCGATTTGAACAGGCCGCTGCCTTCGCCGCCGCTGTCCATTCGCCACGGCCTGCGGCTAACCTGCCAGAAGCCGGCGTACAGCGTGTTTGGATTTGTCGGGTCCATTGCTAGTTCGCTTGCTCCGGTTGCGTTGTTGCGAAAGAGGATCTTCTGCCATGTCTTGCCGCCGTCGCGCGTGCGGAAAATTCCGCGTTCGTCGTTATTGCCCCAAAGGTGTCCTAGAGCGGCAACATAGACTGTGTTCGGATCTTTTGGATGAACCCGAATGCGAGCGATCTGCTGCGAATCACCGAGCCCGATGTGCTTCCAGCTCTTGCCGCCGTCCACCGACTTGTACATACCGTCGCCGCTCGAAACATTGCCACGCAAGGTCTGTTCGCCCATGCCCACATAAATAGTGTTTGGATCAGAGTCAGCCGCATCTATCGCTCCGACCGAGCCGGTTCCAAAAAAGCCGTCAGATACGTTGACCCAATTGACGCCGGCATCGGTGGTTTTCCAGACGCCGCCGCCGGTCGCGCCGAAATAATAAACATTCGGCTGCCCTACGATGCCCTCAACGGCTCCGACTCGCCCGCCTCTAAACGGCCCGATAGAACGGTATTGCAGATTTTTTAGCGGATCGACTTTTGCTGCTGTGGTCTGAGCCGAGATCTCGGTCGAAACGAACAGCGAAAGTACCAGCGATGCCAACAGAAACGAGACGTAGTTTGAACGCACTTAATTTACCTGCCTTTGATGAATTTACAACCGGAGTTTCTCAAAACTTAAACGAATCTTGAGCAAAATACAAACACGGGCCGTCACCTTTGAATCAGAGTCGCAATAATCATAAAATACTTGTTTGCAGTAGATATCAATTTTTAACTTATTACTGAGTCAATAATATGAGTACAAATAAACAAGCAGTCATCATAAGTGCGGCGCGGACGCCGACGGGGAAGTTTCAGGGGACTTTGAAAGGCTTTTCGGCATCGGATCTTGGTGCGATCGCGGTCAAAGAAGCCGTTAAGCGTGCCGGCATTTCCAGCGATCAGGTTGACGAAGTCATCATGGGCTGCGTCGTTCCTGCGGGCCAGGGCCAGGCTCCGGCGCGGCAGGCTTCGATCAAAGCGGGCTTGCCGCCTGAGGTTTCGGCGTTGACGATAAACATGGTCTGCGGCTCGGGTCTGCGTGCGGTTGCTCTCGCTAGCCAAGCCGTTGCTCTCGGCGATGCTGAGTACGTCGTCGCGGGCGGAATGGAATCGATGTCGAACATTCCGTACGCTCTCCAGACTGCTCGAGACGGTTTCCGTATGGGCAATCAGACGGCGACCGATCTGATGATCCACGATGGTCTGTGGTGTCCGTTCGAGAACTGGCACATGGGCAACACCGGCGAAATCGTCGCTGAAAAATACAACATCTCTCGCGAAACTCAAGACGATTACGCAGCTAAGTCTCACCAAAAAGCCGCCGCTGCTCAAGCCGCAGGCAAATTCGCTGACGAGATCGTCACTATCGAGATCCCGCAGAAGAAAGGCGATCCGATCGTCCTCGATTACGACGAACCAGTTCGCCCCGACACGACTGCCGAGAGCCTCGCAAAGCTCAAGCCTGCGTTCAAAAAAGACGGCGGCACGGTCACGGCGGGAAATGCTCCGGGCGTGAACGACGGTGCTTCGGCGCTCGTGGTCACTTCGGCTGAGAACGCAGCCGCTCTCGGCATCGAGCCGCTTGGCCGCGTGGTCGCGTGGGCTTCGTCGGGCATCGAGCCGAAACTTATCATGATGGCTCCGGTCAAAGGCGTGCAGAACGTCCTCGCCAAAGCCGGCTGGTCGATGGCCGACGTCGATCTGTTCGAGCTCAACGAAGCCTTCTCCGTCCAAGCCCTCGGCGTCATGCAGGAACTCGGCCTCGATATGGAAAAGGTAAACGTCAACGGCGGCGCCGTCGCCCTAGGCCACGCCATCGGCAACTCCGGCGGCCGCGTCCTAACGACTCTCTTGTACGAAATGAAACGCCGCGGAGCCAAACGAGGCGTCGCCGCCCTCTGCCTAGGCGGCGGAAACTCCGTAGCCATGGCCGTCGAGCGCGACTAAGTTAACAAATCTTGCAACTTCGGCACCTGTTCGCGCGTTCTTATTTCGGAGGCTCGTTTTTGATATGACAGCTAAGGAACACAATCGACTTGTCGGTATCTTTTTGATGGCTCATGGCGGTTTACAGGCCGTTGTGATGGCTCTTCTCGTAGTAGTTTACGGCCTTTTTGGCGCAGCGATGATCGCCGGCAGCCGAAACAGCGAAGGCCGTGCGGTCGGTGCCGTATTTATCGTTGTCGTACTATTCATTGCGATCTTCTCGATCCTATTTACCGGCTCGCAGATTTTGGGTGGTTATAAGCTGTTCAAAGAAAAAGCTAACGCCCGAACTTGGGGCATAATCGGCAGCATTGTTTCGTGCCTGTCTTTCCCACTTGGAACAGCGGTAGGAGTCTATGGAATGTGGTTCTTATTCGGTGATATGGGCAAACAAATGTATCTGAATGCGGGAATGCCGCAGCAGATGTTTCAGCAGCCAAATTACGATTATCAGCAGCAACCACCGCCACCTAATAGCTGGCAATAACTCTTGTCAGAACCGGGAGCGGTGGCGACCGGATTCCTAAGATCTACGAGCGATGAGACTTCAAAATCTCATCGCTCGTTTGTTTTGTATTCACAGCGTGGTTTATTCTATTGCTTTCTTAAATCAGTCAGTAATTAAAGAATAATATGAGTGAAACTATAGGTGTTATCGGTGCGGGAACGATGGGTAATGGCATTGCCCAGACGGCCGCCGGGGCAGGGTTTAGTGTCGTGATGTGCGACGTGTCGGCTGAATATGTCGAGCGCGGGCTCGCCAATATCAGCAAGAGCCTCGATCGTTTTGTTAAAAAAGAAACGATGACCGAGGACCAAAAGGCGGAGGTTTTGT
>JBEBGA010000280.1:0-4193 GCA_040081695.1 Pyrinomonadaceae bacterium | reverse complement strand
AGCGAGATAGCGGGTCGATGCCTCAAGTGCGGCTTTGGCGACGCCCATCACGTTGTAATTCATCACGACCTTTTCGGCACCGTAATAGCTCATCGTCACGATGCTGCCGCCCTCGGTCATCAGCGGAGCCGCCGCTAGGGCGACCTGTGTCAGCGAAAATGCGCTGATCTCAAGCGCCGTGCGAAAAGCTTCGCGGGTGGTCGCTACAAACTCGCCTTCGAGTGCTTCTTTCGGAGCGTAAGCGATCGAATGCACGATAAAATCGAGCCGTCCGTATTTCTCCCTCACCGCATCAAACGCCGCATCGACCGTCGCTTGGTCCGTAACGTCGCACGGCACAACGATCGAACCGTCGATGGTCGCTGCCAGTTCTTCGACGTTTTCCTTAAGCCGTTCAGCCTGATAAGTAAACGCCATCTTGGCACCCTGAGCCCCACAAGCGCGAGCACATGCCCACGCGATCGAACGCTTGTTAGCGACACCGAATATTATTCCTATTTTGTCTTTTAACATAATTTTTGGGGGATAGGTGATGGGTTATAGGTAATAAGAAAGAGTTTTTCTCATCACTCATCACTCATCACTATTCACTAACATAAACTTTCTGCAGCATCTCAAAATCCAGCAGCCTGATGTCGATATCGACCGGCGTGTCGGTAAAACGCCGCGTGATCAGCACGCCGCGAAGCTGCTCTTCTTCGGCGGCGGATAGCTGCGTGACGAGCACCAGCATCAGCCGCAGCCGCAAGCGGCTCTTCATCTCCGCGAGATTCTTTTTTGCGAGCTGTATCTTTTTTAATATAGATTCGATCCGGTCCTGACGCACGTCCGGCACGACTAGAAACGAGACCTCGATACACGTGATCAGATCCTGATCGACCAAAATACCGTCAAACGGCGTACCGCCGATCTGGACGTGTCGCATCAAAGGCAGATTTTCCTCTTGTTGTATCTGCCGCAAAGCGAGATCCTCGGCGACGATGTATGCCGAGAGCAGATCTGGGAGTTGGTCGTTGCTGACGCCCAGGACACGTGCGAGTTCGCGGACCTCGACATTTACATTTTGCCGCTGGATATCAGGCATCGCCGCGTCCCAGCGGATAAATCGTCGGTCATCCGTCGCTGCCAGCCGCCGCGAATTTGCGATATCAAGCAAAGCGACCAACAAAAACATCGCCGCCGCCGCAACAAACAGCCCCGCGATGAGCATTGCCTCGGCCCGAACCGAAACCACAGCTCCGCCGATCAATATCGCAACCAGAACTATCGCCGCGATGAGCAACGGATAGTTTGTCTTTCGCCTATCAAAGCGGGCGAGCGGATTTGCGGGTTTTACGTTCATTTGACGCGTGATCTAGGCGGTCGTAGCTCGTTCAAACGGAATATCATCAAAATGCGTCATCGTCTTGAACGCCTTGAATCGCTCGTTGATCTCGCTGTATTCGAGAGCATCGACACGCTCGGTGCCAAACTTTTCAACGTTGAACGACGCCATCACCGAGCCATAGACCATCGCCCGCCGAAGCGTCGCGTCGGTCACCTCTTTGTGTGCTGCAAGATAGCCCATAAAGCCGCCTGCAAACGTGTCGCCCGCACCGGTCGGGTCAAATACGCTCTCGAGCGGGTACGCCGGCACAGCAAAGTAGCCGTCCGCTGTAAACAGCGTTGCACCGTATTCGCCCCGTTTGATGACGACCGCACGCAGGCCGTAGTCCATAATCTTTTTCGCAGCTTTGTGCAGGTTCGGTTCCTCGGTTAACTGCCTTGCTTCCGCGTCGTTGATGATGATGCAGTCGACCATCTTAATGGTTTCGATGACATCGTCTTTCATAATCTCTAGCCACAGATTCATCGTATCAAGTGCGACAAATTCGGCTTCGGGCATCTGCTGTCGAACTTGTTTTTGCAACGCAGGTAGAATATTTGCAAGGAAAAGAAACTTAGCCGATTTTGAGTTCTCGGACAGTTTTGGTGCGAAAGTCTCGAAAACGTTGAGCTGTGTATCGAGTGTATGAGCGACATTCATGTCGTACTCGTAGCGGCCCTTCCAGAAAAAGGTCTTGCCGTCCGGCACGATCTCGATATCGTCCGTGTTGATGTTGTGACGCTTAAAAACGGCCCACTCTTCGTCGCCAAAATCGCCGCCGACCACGCCGACCGCGTTCACCTGCGTAAAAAACGACGCCGACAACCCAAAATGTGTCGCCGCACCGCCCAATATCTTGTCCCGTTTCCCAAAAGGCGTCTCAAGCGCATCAAACGCTACCGAACCAACTACTGTTAATGACATGTATTAAAAGGATCTCCGAAAATAGAATTACGAAAACTTCTATTTTACACGCCACGGCGGATTTTTGCGATTTTCACCGGCACTAAAGAGACAAATTTTGTTGCCGTTGGGGTCGAGGAGATAGGCTTGGCGCCAGAGCCAGGTTTGATCTGTCGGGTCTTGAGTGAATTTGAGGCCGAGAGATTTGAGACGGGCGACCTCTTCGTCGAGGTCTTCGCATTCGAAATAGAGGACGATGGTGTTTGTAACGGTGACTTCGTCGGCGGTGTTGACGGAAAGCGTCGCTTCGCCGTCGGGGCATTCGAGCCGGGCGTATCGCGGCAGGGAATCGACGATCCGTTTGAGGCCAAGCTTTTCGAAGAACTCGACGGTTTCGATGGGCTTTTCGGAAAAGATGGTGACCTGATTGAGGTTCATTGCTTACGCCATTTTTCTAACAGGATATACAGGATGGGCAGGATATAGATTTGATCCTGTGTATCATGTCCATCCTGTTAATTTCTACTTTTCAGCATTGAGAACGGAGAGCGTCTTTTTCGCATCCGCGACATATTTACTGTCTGGATATTTATCGACGAGCATTGTGAGATACATTTTGGCATTCTCACGCAGCTTTTCGGGGGTAAATTTTTCCTTATCCTTTTCGTTCTTCATATCGACCGGCTGCTTACCCTTGCCCTCGGACAGGTAATAGCTGCTCATGCCGCCGATAAATAAGAATTCATCGATCTTTGAGAAATCCGGATACGCCGCAAATGTCTCTTCGAACCGCATCAAGGTCGCTTTGTACGCCTTTTTGAGCGAGTAGTAATTCCAGGCGACGTCGAGATTGTGCTTTGCATCCGCTTCCATGATCGGATCACGTTCGATCGCAGGCGTGACATTGCGCTGGGCGGAGGCCCCAATGATCGAAACAGCAAGGATGAGGAAAGCGATGGCGAAAAACTTTTTCTTCATAACCATCTATAGATGTTTGAATAGGACGAAGAGTTTACTTTGCATATTTCCCAATGATCGCGTCGAGCTTCTTCGCGGTCTCCGCGGGCCAGCTTGAGGGCGGGGTGAAAATCGCGTTTTTGATGGCGTCGGCAAACTGATTTGGCGTTTGTTTGTCAGCGACGCGGCGGACGGCGTCTTTCATGACGAGCTGGGCGTTGCGGACGTTTTTGCCGAGAGTTTCGATGACCATTTCGGCGGTGACGTCGTCGTGGCCTTCGTACCAGCAGTCGTAATCGGTGACGAGGGCGAGCGTGGCGTAGGCGATCTCGGCTTCACGGGCGAGCTTGGCTTCCTGCAGATTGGTCATGCCGATGATGTCCATGCCCCACTGTCGATAGACATTGGACTCGGCCTTGGTCGAGAACGCGGGCCCTTCCATACAGACGTACGAACCGCCGCGATGCGTCTTGACGCCGACCGCGTTGCACGAGGCTTCGAGAATGTCGCCAAGCTCATTGCACACCGGATGTGCGAACGTCACGTGGCCGACGATGCCGTTGCCAAAAAACGTCGATTCGTGTGCGCGGGCACGGGTGCGGTCAAAAAACTGATCGGGGATCACAAAATCCGT
The DNA here is from genome assembly GCA_040081695.1 of Pyrinomonadaceae bacterium. GTDB lineage: Bacteria > Acidobacteriota > Blastocatellia > Pyrinomonadales > Pyrinomonadaceae > OLB17. Next base: position 333 of record JBEBGA010000280.1, on the reverse strand, counting down.
CGGAGCGTATTGCTCCTGCAAACTTCCGACCGCCGACACCGACAAAATGTACTCGACGCCGAGCATCTTCATCGCGTAGATGTTCGCCCGAAAGGGAAGTTCGCTTGGCGTAAATTTATGCCCGCGCGCATGACGCGGCAAAAATGCGACCGTCACGCCATCCAGTTCACCAACGATGAACGCATCCGACGGTGAGCCAAACGGCGTCTCAACGGGTATCTCCCGCACATTTTCCAATTCCGGCATCTGGTACAAACCGCTGCCGCCGATAATTCCGATAGTTACTTTTTCCATAAAAATGAGGTCAGAACCGAGAGCGGTAGCGACCGGGTT
>JBEBGA010000279.1:0-4199 GCA_040081695.1 Pyrinomonadaceae bacterium | reverse complement strand
GGCCTCGCGATAGAGGAACAGAGGCGTTCCCTTTCGCCAAAACCGCAAGCGACGAAGCGGCACCCGCCATTCTAAGGCCTTTGGAAGGCTTAAGATCAATTTCCCATTCGTAAGTTCACGCATTCGCGTGATAATGGGTACAGGTTCTTCTACGTAGTCGAAAAACCCATTGCCGGTGCAGGCGTCGAAGGGCCCCTCGTCCATGGAAACCGCATCTGGAAATGTACCAACCCGAAACTCGCACTGCTCCGCAACTCCATTTTTCAGTGCAAGTTCGTCCGCGATTTCGATCATGGCGCGGGCGAAGTCGACTCCGATCACCTTTTCAGCTCCGTTGTGAGCAAACGCTATACAAAGCGACCCGAGCCACAACCAACATCGAGGATCTTCTTACCCTCCATAGGCTTAAGTTTTTCAACATTCAGTTCGAGGCGCTTTTGCACCACACCCCGCCAGTAGTTGTCGATAAACCGCGCGACCACCCCTTTCTCAACGTCGTAGATTGCGTCAAATCTCGCCGCATCGTCGTGGAAATGGTCTCGAACCTTTCTCTCAACCGTGGTCGAGACATTTTCTTTCATGTACATTGTTTTCTCCTATTCTAAGTAATTATCAGATCTCCTTCACCGGTTCATTTTGAAGTTATTGGTCTTTCTAGTCACCTCTTGCGGGATCGCATTTTACGGCGATTTTCCTATTACTTTTGGGCTTTCATGGTCATCTGGCATTCCTGTTCTGTGTCCGCGAGAGTGGCAAAGCTACTCACGAGGCGACGAGATTTGAGTTGGGGCAAGTCCCTTCTTTTCTTTTGTCCTCTGCGCATCCCAGACAATGCCGAAGGAAGCCGCGACAATAAACAGTAGGCTAAAAACGGTTAAAGCGATCTGAAATCTTTTTGACATCATAATGATAAAAGTCTCCTTGCATCAAAAATCTTGGCGAAAACCTACTTGGCGGGCATTTGATAGAACATTTCCGCTCCGGGTCCCAGAGGCAGACCAAAGTAGAACCAGATGATCAGAAACAACGTCCATCCGAAAAAGAATGCGATCGAATACGGCATCATCAACGCCATCAGCGTTCCGATACCCGCTTTCGGGTCATACTTCTGCGCGAAAGCTACAATCAAGGGAAAGTAGGCCATCAGAGGCGAGACGATGTTTATCACGCTGTCGCCGATACGATAGGTCGCCTGCGTCATCTCGGGCGAATAGCCAAGAATCATCATCATCGGCACGAAGATCGGAGCAACCAGTGCCCATTTTGCAGCCGCCGATCCGATGAGAAGATCCAGAATCATCGTCGCGACTACGAACGAAATGATCAGCATCACGCCGCCGACTTCCATGCTCTTCAGAAACTCAGCACCGTTGACAGCGACGATCACGCCGAGATTCGACCAATTGAATAGGGCAATGAATTGAGCGGCGAAGAATGCAAGCACGATGTATGTCGCCATCGTCCGCATTGAGTCTTCCATCGCCGAGGTCAACTCGTTAGTGTTCTTGATCGTCCGGGCACCCAAGCCGTAAGCCAGCCCGAGGACGATCCCGCCCGCGAAGATCACCGCGACGATCCCGGACAGGAACGGCGATTTGAGCAGATCACCGGTCTTCGCGTCCCGCAGGAAGCCGTCGGCGGGAATCGTTCCCAGGGCGATCAATCCTGCAAACACAACTAAAGCGAAGAAGGCAAACCGCATCCCGCGTTTCTCGGAGGGCGTCAATTTATCGAGCGTTTCTGCTTCCGCCTCGCCGCGGTACTCACCGAGGCGCGGCACGACGACTTTCTCGGTTATCCACGTTCCCATCACCGTCACGAGCACGGCGGATGCAGCCATAAAGTAATAATTCGCGAGCGGGGTCACCGAGTAAGCCGGATCGACGATGTGCGCGGCTTCCTGCGTTATACCTGCGAGCATCGCGTCGATCGGGCCCAGCAGAAGATTTGCGCTGAAGCCGCCCGAGACTCCCGCGAAAGCCGCCGCGAGGCCCGCGAGCGGATGCCGCCCGACGGCGTGAAAGATCATCGCCGAAAGCGGAATCAAAAGAACGTACCCGATGTCGCTCGCCGTGTGCGACAGCACGCCTGCAAATACCACCACCACGGTGAGCAGCTTCTTCGGCGACGATATCACAAGGAGCCTGAGCGAAGTTCTTATCAAGCCGCTCGCCTCCGCGACCGCGAGGCCCAGGAGGGCGGTCAAGACCGTGCCCAAAGGAGCGAAGCTCGTGAAGTTTGTCACCAGGCCGGTCATGATCCGGTGCAGCCCGTCGATCGATAGGAGGTTGACCGCTCGGATAACCTCGTTTGTGGCCGGATGCTGTACGGTGATCCCGGCGTTCGATACGAGGGCCGAGGCGATAACCACTACCGCCGCCAGGAAAAGGAACAGGACCGCCGGGTTCGGGATCACATTGCCAGCCCGCTCGACCAGGTTCAGGACACGGTGACGACCGCTGTTCGATTTAAGTTCGCCCGAGGCGGTTCCCGCAGCAGCGGTTGGTTCTCCGTGCATTTAACGTTAGCTCCCAAAAAAAAATCGGCTCACCTGATTACAAAAACTCGCCGACTAGCATGGATCCAGCCAATGGATCAGCAAACGTAGCTAGGGCGTAAGCCGAGCCTCTCGTCGAGCTTCAAAAGCTGCTCACGTTCGTCACGATCCACGTTCGATCCACCTCGCATAAACCCGACCGGCCCGCAAGCGTGAGCCACCTCGTGGCAGCCGAATCGCAGGATCGAGCGGAGCCGGTCCGCCTGTTTCGCCGGAAGGCGATCGAGCAGATTGCGCAGGTCGTTGATCGAGCTCTCGAAGAATTCATCAGCCGGCCTTTCATCGAACCATGTCAACAGCCGCTCGTAGGAGGAATGCCCCCCCAGGTTAAATTTTCTGGCAAAGTTGAGGATTGCTTTTTGTTCGCCCGCCTGCACGGTTCCTTCAGCCCAGGCAACCTGCACGAACGGAACTAAAAGAAGCAATGGCAGTCGCGAAGGGTCGTGTCCCAGTTCCTCTGCGTTTTTCATCATCTGTTGTGTAAAACTAAAATCGTTTCTCATAATTTTGTTCTCCTACGAATCTCCAATTTAAAGTGACGGTGCCGCTGTCGCCGTTGCGACGGGTTTAAGTTTGTCTGCGATGCTCTTGACCGCCGCGAACTCCTCGTCGCAAACTCTCCGGCCGCCCGCCGGGTATCTCTTCGAACCACCCGAAGCCTCGGCGACGTTGACGCAGTCCGATAGCACATACAGTCTCCGGAGATTCTTTTCCTCATCCGGCAGGGTTCCCCAGGACGAGTTCAAGCGTTCGAGTGAGTTGAGAAAGAAATCGTCAGGCGGGTGAAACTCCAACCAACCTGAGAGACGTTCGTGCGATGGCGACCCCTCTGCGATTCCCATTCGCGCCGCCACCCCGAAGATTAGCTCGCGCTCTCGCTTTGTTATTCGCCCCTCCGCCCAGGCAACTTTTACCAGCGGGACGAGCGGGATCAACTTGTCCGAATCGTCAACCATGGCTATCGGCTTGGTTTTCTCGTTGGCGATTGCACTGCCATCGCTTGCTTCCTTGAGGCCCTTGATGCGCTTTTGAAACGATTTCGTTTCCGCATCACGAAAGGAAGTAATCATTCCTTGGCGCTTTGTGTCAGCCGCCAGGGTCTCCGTTTTCTCAGCTAGAGCACGCTTGCCCGCCTCGTACAATCTCTGCTTTTCAAGCTGAACGGCGACAGACTTCCTGACATCGGCGTCCTCAGCCGCCTCTTCGGCTCGCTCAAGGTTGCCGACGATAGTGCGGAGTGCCTCTTGCTCGTTGTGGCTGACGCCATCGCCGCGGATAAAGCCGAGAACGTTATCTGAGCCGTACTCAGCGATGAAATGAGCCTGAGCCGCAAGAGCGGCCTTCAGCATCTTCCGCTCGCGTATCGACACGGCTTCCATGAAACCTTCGAGGTCCTTCCACATTAGCTCTACTTGCTCCTGACTTGGACGCGACATTAATCTCTCGATCAATTCGCGGTATCCCGATTCATCCCTGACCATCTTGTAGGCGTCGGCGACCTGCGCGATCAATTCCAACTCGCGCCGGGATACCCGGCCGTCGGCCCATGCGGTTTCGATGAGAGGCGTCAAGAGCGTTAGCGACGGCTGACCGTCATGTTTGTCTCTACGCCCATTCGAAGTCTTCTCCGCCGCCGCTCCTA
>JBEBGA010000028.1:0-15244 GCA_040081695.1 Pyrinomonadaceae bacterium | reverse complement strand
AACCGGTGAATGCAGTGGTCAGCGGTTCGACGGCTGTGTCGAGTTCCGGTCCGGCGAAAGCAAAACCAAATCGAGAGGATATCGCGGCGATCGTTGATAGTTTTTTAAAGCAAAAGCTGTCCGAAGCTCCTGAACCGGCAAAGGCTGCACCGGCCGCCGAGGTCAAGACGGTCGTTCACGAGGTCACTCCGGAAAATGCTGTTCAAAAACCTGTGCCGATAAAAACCGTCGATTTTGTAAGCGAGGACGATGTGCGGAAAGCGATCGAAAGCGGCGAGAAGATATATATATCAAAGAAAACAATTCTTACCCCATCGGCGCGCGATCTAGGCGAGGAAAAAGAGGTGTTTGCGAGCATTTAACCGATGGCCAAAGCTGTACTTGAAAAAGAGGTTTGTAGTCAATGCGGTGTCGATGTCCGCGAAAACACCCAGTTTTGTTATAACTGCGGCGCTCAGGTCGCGACCGAGCCGGACGAGCGATCTGCCACCAACGACGATGCAGAGACTGCGGTCAAACCGGATGACAAAGCATCGGATGAAAAGAAATTATCACGTGCCGCCGAAGAACGCCGAAAGGCTCGTGTCAGCCAACGCAGGTCGAACGAGTACGTTTGGGAGCCGGGCGGGGATTTTAGGCTAACCTTTTTGGTAGCCATATTGATCACAGTCGTGGCTGGGGCGGTCGTTTTCTTAACGGTTTTTTGGAAATAGGACATTGAGATGATCGCTGCGGTCGGAGTATTTTTTCTTGCGATATTTGTGGGGATCGTGATTTTAGCAACCGCGATATTCCTACTTGCAAGACGGAAGAAACGCAATTAGTCTAGTAGTTGGCAGGGAATTATATGAAAGCTTTGGGAATGGTCGAGTGTTTTGGCTTGGTCGCTATGATCGAAGCCGCCGATGCGATGGTCAAAGCCGCAAATGTCAGCCTCGTCGGGTACGAGCGGATCGATGCGGGGCTTGTGACGGCGATCGTACGCGGTGAGGTCGGTGCGGTCAAGGCGGCGGTTGACGCCGGTGCTGCTGCGGCTCGCCGGATCGGAACCGTCACCGCGACGCACATCATCCCAAGCCCTCATGATGAGGTCGATGACGGGATCCCGGTTCTTAAAACTGGTGAGACAACCCGAAAGAAGATCTCGGGATCAGTTCCTGAATAGGCAAGAGTTATCCTAAATAAAAAGCGTCCGTCGACTGATTTCGGCGGACGCTTTTAGTTTGTTTGAAATTGAGGTTAGTTTTTTCCGGGCGGTTTTTGAGGGGTTGCCCCACCATCTGCGACACGTCCCGCTCGGGAAATTGCGATCCGTTTCTCTTGTTTTGGTCCATCGCTGACCTGGACCTTAATATTGCGGTACGTTCCATCGCGTTTATCGTTTGACGGGATGTATCCGATCGAATACTGTGTACGCAACTCGTTAGAGATCTCTCGGGCAAGATTCGGTAGTTCCGCTCCGCTTGTAGGGAAATATGCTTTTCCGCCGGTTTGTGTAGCTATCCTTTCGAGAAATGCTTTTGCCTTTTCTTGAGGGCTTTTGCTGACAAAACCGCCCTCTTTGCTCAATTCACTTATAAATCCGATAACGTATATTTGTACCTCAGATTCCCGAAGCAGTTCGAACAACTGTTTTTCGGTGTAAAAGCTATTTCGGTCTTCGCCGTCGGATACCAATATCAACGCACGGCGTTTCCGGTCCTCAGGTTTTTGAGATTTTTCGTATTCATCGATATTTTCGACTGCGAGATAGGTTGCGTCAATGATAGCGGTTTGGCCACCTTCGATGTACATATTCTCAAGTGCATCTTTTAGATCGGCTTTGTTTGACGTGAATTGCTGCTGTATCTCGATCTTGTCTTTACTGACAAACCTGATGATCATTGTTTCGTCAGCGGGCCGATTGGTATCGACAAGTATCTTGCCTGCCTCGATGACCTTTTCGAGCAGCTGACGCATTGAACCCGAATTATCGATCACCATACCGTAATTTGTCGGGACGTCGGATTTAGAAAAGAAGTCTATCTGCTGGTCAACCCCGTCCTCGAAAATCTTAAACTCGTTTTGCTGCAAGTTATTGATAGGGCGATTATTACGGTCAACTACACGTACGCTGAGATTAACCAGTTCCGTATCGATCTTGATGATCTCATCGGGAGTTTCTGTGGGTTTGGGTGTTGCAACGACGACGGATGTCGCCGCCGGAACCGGAGCGGGCGTTGGTGTTGCAGACGGATCAATGCCCGCTGCATTTGCAGTCGGTTTTGCAACCCAAGCAGACACTAAAAGTGCTCCTACAAACAATAAAGTCAGCAGATATAGGCTTCTTTTCATTTTGATCGTTCTCTAGCGATAATTAGGATTTGGCGATGCGTAATAGCCTTCGCGACCGCGAACACTTAGACGCGGCAAACCCCTCGGGGGTTTGACCTTAACTTTTACTTTACGCCATTTTCCGTCCGGCTGGAAGTCTTTTGGTATGTAACCTATCGTATATTGATTGCGGAGTTCGAGTGCGATGCGCTCAAAGATCTCGTCCATTTCGACATCAGTCTGCGGATAAAATGCTTTGCCGCCGGTAACCGAGCTGATCTCATCAAGAAATGCCTGTCCTTGCATGCCGGTCGAACTTGACGAATCATTTCCACCGATGACACCGACGGAATAGGTGACGACATCTGATTCACGTAAAAGCCGTCTTACTTCACCAAAATTATAACGCGATGAATTGTCTTGGCCGTCGCTGATTATTAGCAGAGCGCGTTTCTGGTGACTGCCGCGGGTTACACGCTCAACGCCTAGATAAACAGCGTCGTAAAGGGCAGTGTTATCTTTTGGTTTAACAAGTGTGAGTTTTTGCAGCAGTGCTTCGCCGTCGCGGGAACGGTCAAGTAGAAGCTGGGCACGGCTGTTGAACGCTATCAAAAAATACTCGTCAGACGGGTGGCTTGTTGCAATAAAGCGGGACAACGCCTTTTTTGCTTTTAGGATCTTTTCACCGCTCATAGACCCTGAAACGTCAAAAAGTACGCCAACCGAAACCGGGGCATCGTTGTCGCTAAAGAAAGTTACGTCTTGTTCCTGATTATTATCCGTGACGGTGAACGCATTTTTTGTTAGTCCTGAGACGTAGCGGCCATACAGGTCGGTTACGGTCAGTGTTAGGGTGACGAGGTCCGTCTTGATACGAACGGGGCCGTTGGGATCATCAGGCAGGGGCGGTGTCGGTGTCGGGTCTTGCGCGTAAAAGGACGAGCATAAAATTAGGGCCATTACAGGCACCAAAATAGATCTTTTCAAACCGCCCTTAAGGATGAAGCTAACCAACTTCAAAACAGCCATAATACTCCCCGTAAATCTACTAAATTCTATTGTATGAATACACCTATCGCAAGATAATTTTTTGATGATGTATTTACCCTAATAGTTGTTTTCGCAGCCGTAAAATAATTAGATTCTTTTGGTGCAACATTAGTGGCCGTTTTGCGTGATATAATTCGGTGAGTTTTCGCCCTGCTAGCTTAGGTTATGACCGAATTTATTTGCCGGCTCGGAACACCGTCGGGAGAGATAGTTACACGTATCGTTGAGGCAACAGCCGCCAGCGAAGCTCGGACGCGCCTCGAAAGCGAAGGCTTTCGCGTTTTTGCCGTCTCTAATGCTAACGAAGGGCTCTCGGCGATGCTGTCGGGCGGCAGTAAAAAAGGCAAGGTAAAACAGGCCGACTTTCTGCTATTTAATCAGCAGTTATCTGCCCTTTTGAAAGCAGGTATTCCTGTCTTGCAATCTATTGAGCTGCTCAAAACCAGATCTGCGTCGGGCAATTTACGTATTGTCCTTGCCGATGTCGAGGAAAAGATCAAAAGCGGGGTGCCTCTGTCTGAGGCGTTTGAGGCACAGGGAATTTTTCCGCGTATCTACACAGCGTCTATCCTCGCCGGTGAACGAAGCGGCGCGTTGGACGATGTGCTTGCCCGTTTTGTCACATATCTAAAACGCAGTGTCGGCATATCACGAAAATTACGGGGCGCATTAGCATATCCGGCTTTTTTGTTGCTTGCGGCGATGATGATGGTCGCGTTTCTCTCGCTTTATATCGTTCCGCGAATGTCCGACCTGTTCAAAAGCCTGAGCGCAAACCGCGGGTTGCCGACGGTCACCGTCGTGGTGCTGTCGGTATCGAATTTTATTTCGGGTAATATCATTTGGCTGCTGCCGCTGCTGATCGTCGTTGGCCTAGCGTTGTATGTCTGGCTGCGAACCACCAGCGGCAAGCTACTGCTGCACAAATTTCTATTAAGAATACCGATCGCGGGCCAATTGATCCGCAATATGGGCACGGCACAGCTTGCACGTTCTATGTCGACGTTGCTTTCGGGAGGCATTACGGTACCCGATTCATGGGATATCTCGTCGCAGGCGATCAATAACCTCGAGCTTCGAAGACGAAGCCAGGCTGTTTTACCAATGATCCGTGAGGGGCTAGGTTTTACAGAGGCGCTCGATAAAGCGAATTGGGTACCTGAACTCGCTCTCGATATGGTCGGCATCGGTGAAAGGTCGGGCAGCCTAAGGGAAATGCTTGACGAAGTTGCAAATTTCTATGATTCTGAGTCGGAGGTTCGGCTTGAGCAATTGACGACGCTGCTCGAACCGCTGATCCTACTATTTATGGCGGCTGTCGTGGTCACAATTCTTTTAGCAATATATCTACCGATCATCCAGATGATCTCGTCGGGCCCGACCGGAGGCCGTAAATAGTAAATGAGCGAACAAATACAAACTGAAACTCAGATGGAAAACGTGTCGGCGACAACGATTGATACCGATTTTCTTGATAAACAGCCACCGGAAGTGACCGAAGCGAAAGCTCTGGCAACGCGCTACCGGCTGCCGTTCATCGACCTGCTGCCGCCGGAACAGGCATCGCCCGTGGACATTGAGGAGCTTGCTAAGCTGCCCGTCGATCTGATGCTGCGCAATCAGTTTGTACCGCTTCGCCGCGAGGGTAATAACCTGCATGCGGCGATGGCAGATCCGTCAAATCTCGAACGGCTCGATGAGCTTGAAAATGTTTTGAATGTCCGCATCGTTCCATATGTTGCAACTGCTGGTGCGATCGATGTTGTGCTGCGTAAAGGCGATTCGACACAGCGTGTGCTGGCCGAAGCCGCTTCGACGTTTAAGATCTCGCTGGTCAAAGAGACAGAACATGGCGAAGAGGTCCTCGATCTCGACCGCCTGGCAAACGACAGCGACATCGCACCGATCATCAAACTTGTCGATACAATTCTCTACAACGCAATGGAATCGCGTTCGTCGGATATTCATATCGAGACGCGCGAACGCGATGTGCAGGTCAAATTTCGCATCGATGGAGCGTTGTATGCCAAGGTCGATCCGATCGACATAGCCTTTCATCAGCAATTGATCTCGCGTATCAAGGTCATGTCCGAGCTCGACATCGCCGAACGTCGCATCCCGCAGGACGGACGTTTTCGGGTGCGTTACAAAGGCCGCACGGTCGATTTTCGTGTGTCGATAATGCCGACGGTTTTTGGCGAGGATGCCGTGATACGTATCCTCGATAAAGAGCAGATCAACGAGGAATTTAAGAATCTCGATCTCGATGTGGTCGGTTTTGATCCCGAGGATGTTTCGCGATTCAGGCTTTATATCAAAGAGCCCTACGGGATGGTCCTGGTTACCGGGCCGACCGGTTCGGGTAAAACGACAACGCTTTACGCCGCACTCAACGAGATCCGTAATGAAGAAGACAAGATCATTACGATCGAAGACCCGGTCGAGTATCAGCTTCACGGCATCGTCCAGATCCCTGTAAATGAGAAAAAAGGTCTGACATTTGCCCGTGGACTGCGCTCGATCCTGCGTCACGACCCTGACAAGATCATGGTCGGTGAAATTCGTGACGAAGAGACCGCCCAGATCGCCATCCAATCGGCTCTCACCGGCCACCTTGTGTTTACGACGGTTCACGCCAACAACGTTATTGACGTCATCGGACGTTTCCTGAACATGGGCGTCGAGCCATATAACTTTGTGTCTTCGCTAAACTGCGTGCTCGCACAGCGGCTTGTGCGTATGCTTTGCCCGACCTGTAAACGTCAATATGTACCGGCTGACGAGGAACTAGCAGAATCAGGAATGATCAGGGAAACGCTGCCCGCAGATCAAACCTTTTACCGCAGCGTCGGTTGCGATGCGTGTAACCACACCGGTTATCGCGGACGAACCGCCATCCACGAACTGCTCGATATGTCCGACACGATCCGCGAAATGATCATCGAACGCCGCCCCGGCTCAGAGATCCGCCGACAAGCAGAAAAAGAAGGACTTTCATCGCTTCGCGAATCTGCAGTTAAGAAAGTGTTTCTCGGAATGACGACACTTCATGAGATCAATCGCGTGACGTTTGTTGAAGAGATCGGAAAAGTGTAGGTTTTGTGTCAGTAGCCCGCACGTAAGTAAGGGCATGAATATAACTGATGAAGCCCTTACTTACGTGCGGGTTACCGACAAGAGGTCTGCATACACTGCCGGATCAACATTCCCTCCGCTAACAACAAGACATATCTTTTTATCTCGAAATTTCTCTTTGTTGCCCAATATCGCCCCAAGACTTAATGCTCCTGTCGGCTCGCATTTCAGATTTGCAAGGCCGAAATAGAGTCTTAGTCCCTCAACGATCTTTTCTTCGGGAACCTCAATTATTTCTTTTAAACCGTCCTTGATTATCGGCCAATTTAAGTTGCCTAGCGACAATGTCCGTGTACCGTCCGCGATGGTTTGCGGTTCAGTTTCGTTTGCGATGAGATGGCCTGACAATAATGAGCGTGCGGCGTCGTTTGCGAGCAACGGTTCGGCTCCGATTATTTCAGTCTTGCAGCCATTTCGGGCAAAGCTCTGTATCGTTCCCGATATAAGCCCGCCGCCGCCAATTGGCAGAATCACTGCGTCGAAATCTTGCGCTGCGATCTCATCTCCAAGTGTCGAGTTGCCATCAATGACGAGTTGATCGTCGTAAGCACTTGCAAGATACGCATCCGGTCGTTCGTCGGCAAGTTGCTTTAGTCGTTCCGCACGGCTAACGACATTTACATCGATCAGATCTGCCTCAGCACCATATGAGCGGACGGCATCGACCTTAACCTGCGCCGAATTATGCGGCATTATGACAGTGCATTTTTTGCCGAGCAGGTTTGCAGAATACGCAAGAGCCTGACCAAAATTGCCCGACGAAACGCCGATAAGCTCGTCGTTAGGCACATTTAGGGCGACATTGTAAGCCGCACGAAACTTAAAACTGCCGGTGTGCTGGAAAGTCTCGCTCGCAATTGTTACGTATAGGCCGAGATGATCGCGGAGTTTTGCAGATTCAATAAACGTGGTTGGCCTGATGGCTTCGTGGAGTGTTTTCATTGAGAAAATTTCACCACAAAGGTACAGAGAACACAAAGGTTAGGAGGCCAAGCAGTACATCTTTTCGCAAAAGCCATATACAAACTTAGTGTCCTTTGTATCTTTGTGGTAAAAGTCTCTTATGACAAAAGCTCACTTCGGAATGATCGGTCTAGGCACAATGGGCCGGAATTTTCTGCTGAATATCGCCGGGCACGGCATTTCGGGCGTTGGTTACGACCTCGATGCGGCGAAGCGTCAGCTTTTGCTTGACGAAGGCATCAACATGCCACTCGAAGTCGGCAATGACCTCGCCGATTTCCTCGCCAAACTCGAATCTCCGCGCAATATCATGCTGCTCGTGCCGGCGGGGCCGATCGTTGATAGTGTGATCGCCGAACTCGTGCCGCATCTCGAAAAAGACGACCTCATCATCGACGGCGGCAACTCGCATTTTACCGACACCGACCGCCGCATTGCCGAGCCTGAGGCCAAAGGCGTCGGATTCATGGGCATCGGCGTCAGCGGCGGCGAAGAAGGTGCTCGCCACGGTGCCAGCATCATGCCCGGAGGCCGTCGCGCGCATTACGATCGCATCGCCGCCACTTTGCAAGCCGTCTCCGCCAAAGTGAACGGCGAACCGTGCGTTGCCTACATGGGCAGCGGCAGCGCGGGCCATTTCGTCAAGATGGTGCACAACGGTATCGAGTACGGCATGATGCAATTGCTCGCCGAGACTTACGACTTTATGCAGCGCGTTTTGAATATGCAAAGCACCGAGATGCACCGCACCTTTGGCGAATGGAACAGCGGCGAACTCAATTCGTTCCTCGTCGAGATCACCGCCGAAGTCCTCCGCAAGAACGATCCCGAGACCGGCAATCCTCTCGTTTCGATGATCCTCGACACGGCCGGGCAGAAGGGAACCGGCAAATGGACTTCGCAGGCCGCGATGGACCACGGAGTGCCTATTCCGACGATCGATTCGGCCGTGACGATGCGGCAGATATCTTCGCAAAAGGCCACGCGGATCACCATCGCCAAAGAGTTTAACGAATCGCGTGCGACCGCCGATCTGAGCCGTTCCCGCACGTCCGCGAGCGATCTGCGAGACGCTTTGCTATGTGCCTTCATCCTCACTTACGCCCAAGGAATGTCGCTGCTCGCGCGTGCTTCGGTCGAGAGAAATTATGGTTTAGATCTCGCCGAGATCGCACGAATTTGGCGCGGCGGCTGCATTATTCGCTCAAAGCTGCTCGAATCGATCCGCACGGCATACGCAACTACTCCAACACTCGAAAACCTCGTGCTCGACCGTGCCACGTCTCAGCTTTTACATTCGCGCATCAGCTCGCTCCGCAAAGCCGTCGTCGCGTTCAACGAAAACGGCATTCCCGCCGCCTGTTTCGCCTCCGCCCTCGCCTATTTCGACGCCTTCCGCACCGAACGTCTACCGGCGAATTTGATCCAGGCGCAGCGTGATTTTTTTGGAGCACATACATATCAGCGGATAGATAAAGAGGGGACATTTCACACACCGGATTGGGAGAAATAAGTGTCAGTAGCCCGCACGTTAGTGAGGGCAACGTTAACCATCACATACTAAGGAGAAACCATGCCATATCCAAACATTTTCAGCAAGGAAGTTTCCGACGGAATTATTGAAAGATTAAATACCCTGACACCGGAGTCGCAACGGCAATGGGGTAAGATGTCAGTGGATCAGATGCTCGCCCATTGTAATGTCGCGTATGAGTGTATTTATGAGCCTGACAAACATCCGAAACCCAAGTTTCCCATCAACTTGATCCTAAAATATTTCGTCGCCCGCTTTGTGGTCGGTGAAAGTGCTCCAAAAAAGAACAGCCCCACGGGACCGCAGTTCATCATTACGGACGAACGCGAGTTTGAACGCGAACGCACACGCCTGATCGAATACATCAACCGCACGACTGAGCTTGGCGAAGCCCATTTCGACGGCAAAGAATCGCATTCCTTCGGCGTTCTTAACAAAAAACAATGGTCAAATATGCTTTACAAACACATCGACCATCACTTGCAGCAATTCGGAGCCTAATCGCCGCCGCAAACGAAACGTGGGTCCTGAGCCCGAAGTCATATTACCTTTTAAAGTGTGTACGCTCAGTAAATCGACACCGTTATTAAATAATTAGATGTCATTGTCAATCAGTCTACGGGCGCGTTCATCAAATGAATCTATTGATTTTCCAGGATAGATTGCAATCGTAAGTTCTTTCTCGAAATCATTGCTCGACAGATGTTCATGGTGACTTCCATTTTTTAACATCGAATCAAGCGAATCCCTAAGTTCTTCAGCCTCAGATAGCGTTAAGAAAAGTGCAATCTCTTTTAACGCTTTATCGCTTTCTTGATCTAAAATCCTCATTTTTCCTGCTAGCCAAACACCTATTTAGACTATTCTGAGACAAGCCATCCGAACTCATCCTTAAAATCATCAAAGCACTTCTCGCAAACCCAGTGATAACAATCTTCAGTTGAATAGCCTTTGTGCAGATCATCGCTTTCCATAGAAAACTTTTTTCCACAAAATTCGCAATGGTCATGATCCCAACCCGATCGATAGGGTGAATAACCTCTCGCCGTAAGCTTGATCCCTTTTAGATACTTCTCTTGCCCTTGTCGACGCCAATCATCTTGAGCGGGCACTTTGTTTGATTTCATGCTTCCACTTAAGGGAATAGAATGCTAGTATCCCAACGTAAGTCACACAGCAAGACTGTTTTCTAATGCCTGAATTAGTTTGCGTAAATCTGTTGGATTCAAAAACACTTCCGTATCTCCATTGGATTCTAGCGAAAGACAAATCCCAACACTTTCATCCGATCTACGGACAATTACTACAGCTTCTTCGTTTGATATTGAATCTCTAAATAAAAAAGTTTGATCGCTCATAATTTCTCCTTATTGGCAAGATACTGACAGAGTTGTACTTGTTAATTACAGACTACGCGTTGTTACTTATTGGTTTGTAAATCTCACTTACGAACTCCGCAAAATTAGTTCTCGTAGTTCAATTGTTACTTTCGACGATCTCCCAGGCGTGTTCGGCTTTGAGGAGTTTGCTCATTAGCGAAGCATGGACGCTGTGGCCGCTTTTTTCAGCGGTGACGCGGCCGGCGATCGGCATTCCGATGAGTGCGAGGTCGCCGATGATGTCGAGTATTTTGTGACGGACAAATTCGTCAGTAAACCGCAAAGGCGTTTCGTTGAGCATGCCGCTGTCGGTCAGCACGATGGCGTTGTCGAGTGAGCCGCCGAGGGCAAGATTTGCCTTTCGCAACTGATCGATCTCGTGTGTAAAACCAAACGTACGTGCCGAGGCGATCTGTTTACCAAAAGCACCGTCTTCAAACACAAAATTATAGGTTTGCCGGTTGATGAACGGGTGCGGGAAATCGATCACGCAATCGATCTCAAAATTTTCCGACGGCTCGATCGACATCTTGCGGTCGCCTTGTTCAAACTCGACGCGTTCTAGCACGCGAAACACACGACGGGCGACATTTTGTTCGACAACGCCGGCTTTTTCGATCAATGCAATGAAATCTTCGCTCGAGCCATCCATGATCGGGATCTCGATATTGTCGAGATCGATAAAGCAGTTATCGACACCGGAACCTCGCAGAGCCGAAAGCAGGTGTTCGCACGTTGAAAGCACGACGCCGCGACGCATCAGCGTGGTCGCATAGCTGCAATGCGAGATGTATTCGACCGAAGCGGGTATCTCAAAATTATCTAGGTCTGTACGGACAAAGATATAGCCGGTGTTCGCAGGAGCGGGCCGCAGCGTCATATTGACTTCGACGCCGGTGTGAAGCCCGACGCCGGATACGCTGATTGATTTAGCAAGTGTTGTTTGATTCATGGTCGCGGTTTCTTTCGCTACTTCTCTTACAAAACCCGTGCCAATAAGTGTATCGAGCAAAACATTAGGTTTATCTTGTTCTATCTGTGTAAATCTGTGGCAAAACCCCTTCTCTGTTGCATTACAGCCACATTGATGTCTCGGATTTACTATTCACGATTCACGATTTACAATTAACCCCTAAGTATGGCAATAGAAACCGCCGGTCAAAAAGCCGCGAAGATCACAAAGATACGCATCGAAAACACCGCTTCGTTTCCGCTGCCAAAAGATTACGAAGCGACGATCAACAAGGTGCTCGATTTTCTGCCCGTTGAGCAATATCGCGGTGTCGAGCGAATTAAGCTGGTCGATTACATAAACGATCCGCGTCTAAAGAATATGGACTTGCCGGTAAAAGCCGATCTTCCGGGCCTCTATCACCCGCGAGTGCAAAATCAAGCACCGTGGTTTGAGATGTCGATGGTCGCGTTGCTGCAGCCGACCGAGGGTTTTGTCAAAAAGTTCATGGCAAAAAGCGGTTTTAAGGGCAACATCGCCGGGCTGATTTTTTCGCTTGTCGGCCAGCATTATTACCTGACGCTGCGGCATTCGGTAAAACGGACCAGCCTCGAACCGCAGATCCGCCAGTACGCGGAGAAAAATTTAAAGCTCTGGAGCGAAAAACAATCCGAAGGCAGTTTCCGCGCAAAGCTTTTCAAACCGTTTAGGCCTGTACTCGAACGCTGGGCAAAATGGTTGAACAAGAAGGCCGCAGACGCCAAGAAATAGAAAAATATGAATCACTGGATGGTTAAGCAAGAGCCCACGGCGTATTCGTGGGACGATTTTGTGAAAGAAGGCAAAACTGATTGGACAGGTGTCCGCAATTTCAAAGCACGGCTGTTTCTTAAAGACATGAAACTTGGGGACAAGGTGTTTTTTTATCATTCGGTAGTGGGTAAAGAGATAGTCGGTATCGCAAAGGTCACCAAAGAAGCATTTCCTGACCCGACAGACACTGCTTGGCACGCGGTAGAACTGACTCCCGATAAACCGCTAAAGAAACCCGTGACGCTTGAGGCGATCAAAGGGAATTCCGCTCTCTCAAATATCTACCTTGTACGTCAGCCGCGATTTTCGGTAATGCCGCTTACAAAGGATGAGTTTCAAGAGATCCTAAGCATGTCCAAATAGTCACACTATGCTGAAAGAAGCCGTCGAACATTATCACGATCTGCTCCAGGACGCTGATCTCGCGTCGCGTTCGCAGCAAATGCTCGATGAGCAGCTCGAAAGCTCAAAGCTCATCTTTGGCGGACGGCGGCTGTCGCCGTATTTGCGGCCGCATTTTGTGATGGAGAGCGACTGGCAGCTCATAAAGAAAACCTGTGAAACGATCTTTGGCGCGTTGCAAAAGGTAAAAGATGCGGCTGTCGAGGACGACGCGATCCTAGACGAGCTAGGTATTTCTGAGGTCGAACGTGACCTGATCAAGATCGACCCGAAGTATTCCCACGTCTCGCCGACATCGCGGCTCGATTCATTTCTGACCGAGGATTCATACAGCTATGTCGAACTAAATGGAGAAAGCCCGGCGGGTATCGCGTTCTCCGACTCGGCGTCAGAGATTTTTCGTGCGTTGCCCGTGATGGAAAAGTTTGCCGAGCGGTACAACATTCAAAGCCTGGAAGGCCGGCCAAAGATGCTCGATGTTCTGATCGAATGCTACACAGAATTTTGCGGCGGCGAGATGATGCACAAACCTGTGATCGCGATCGTCGATCTTGAAGACCTGCCGACGATCAAGGAATTTGAGCTTTTTCGAGACTATTTCGAATCAAAAGGCTATAAATCGATCATCTGTTCGCCCGGCGAACTCGACTTCGACGGAAAACGGCTCTCGTGCAATGGCACCGAGATCGATATCGTGTATAAACGTCTGCTTGTAAACGAATATCTGCCGATAATGAAAGAGCAGCCAGCTCTGCTCGACGCATATCGCGCCGGTGCGATCTGCATGGTCAATAGTTTTCGCGGCAAACTTGTCCACAAAAAAGCGGTCTTTGCTGTGCTGACCAACGAGCGTTACAAACACCTTTTTAACGACGAAGAGATCTCCGCAATAACAAAACACGTCCCTTGGACACGTGTTTTTCGTGACGAACAAACCGCGAATGGCGGCGAGACGATAGCTCTCGTAGATTGGACACGGGCAAATTCGCACAAGCTCGTCCTCAAGCCAAACGACGATTATGGCGGGCACGGCATATACATCGGTTGGAATTCGACTGCCGAAGAATGGGAAGAAGCCATTGCCCTCGCTATCAAAGACGGCGATTACCTCATCCAGGAACGCGTAAAAACAGCAAAAGAATTTTTCCCGATGCTCACCGATGATGAAGGGAACTGGGAATTGACCGAACAGCTTGTCGATCTCGATCCGTTGTTATTTCTCGGTAAGGTCGGCTCGGCGTTCACACGGCTGTCATCTACCGAGCTTGCAAACGTCTCGTCCGGCGGCGGTATGGTCCCGACCTTCATTATCTTCGAGAAATGAAACTATCCTCTGACAAACAATCCCGCCTCCGCAAGCTAACTGACGAATACGTCCGTCTTGAGCACAAGCTCAAGCTCGGCGGCGGTCCCGATAAGATCGAAAAGATCCATAAGCAGGGTAAGCTGACCGCTCGCGAGAGAATTGACCTACTTCTCGACAAAGATACATTCTCACAGGAGATCGGACTGCTAGTCGCATACGACCAATACGACGGTACGGCTCCGGCGGCGGCGGTTGTGACCGTCGTGGGCAAGATACAGGGCCGCGAATGTGTCGTTGTCGCCAATGACGCGACGATCAAGGCCGGAGCTTGGTATCCCGAGACGATCAAAAAAATTCTGCGTGCCCAAGAGATCGCGATGCGTAATCGTGTGCCGATCATTTACCTGGTAGATTCGGCGGGAGTAAATTTGCCGTATCAAGGGGGAGTTTTTCCTGGTCAGTACGGAGCCGCACGCATCTTTTATTACAATTCGATCATGCGGCATTATCTAAAAGTTCCGCAGATCTCGGCCGTTATGGGGATGTGCGTCGCGGGCGGAGCCTATCTTCCAGCCCTGAGCGATGTCATTTTGATGGTCGAGGGAACTTCGTTTATGGGACTGGGCGGTGCGAATCTTGTGAAAGGTGCGACGGGACAGACGATCGACAACGAAACGCTTGGCGGAGCCGCGACACATAACGCGATCTCCGGCGTTGCTCATTTCAAGACAAAAGACGACAACGCGTGTTTAGAAAAAATTCGTGAACTCATCAGTGAGCTGCCGGCAAAAGAAACGAATCGCGTCTCGATCACTGGGTCTCAAAACCCAAGTCCCAAAACTCAAGACTTGTATTCGATCCTGCCTGAAGACCATCGTGCCCCATACAATATGCACGAAGTCCTCGACACCTTCCTCGACGAAGGCGGAATTGACGAGTTTCAAGCCGATTTTGCCAAGGAGATGATCTGCGGAACGGCGCGGATCGGCGGGATACTTGTCGGTGTGATCGCAAACTCTCGCGGTATGTCGAAAGGGAAACCGGGAACGCCGCCGCGTTTTGGCGGGATCGTCTATACAGAATCGGCCGAAAAGACAGCGTATTGTATCGAGAACGGTAACCGGCATTCGACGCCGCTGCTGTTTGTGCAGGACGTTTCGGGCTTTATGGTTGGTGCCGAGGCTGAGCATTCGGGCATTATCCGGGCCGGGGCGCGATTTGTCGAAGCGATGGCCACAGCCGCTGTGCCAAAGATCGTGCTGACCATCAATCACGCGTCCGGTGCCGGATATTACGCGATGGCGGGGCAGGGGTTTGATCCGGATTTCATCTTTTCGCTGCCGACGGGCCGCATGGGCGTGATGGAAGGCGACAGTGCCGCCGTCGCGATCTATGGC
>JBEBGA010000278.1:0-4212 GCA_040081695.1 Pyrinomonadaceae bacterium | reverse complement strand
GCTGACGATTTTAACGCGACTTCAAAATATCTAAAAAAAGGCGTTGCGCTGATGCCGGTGTGTTTTGGCATCTCGTTCACCAAAACGCCGATGAATCAGGCGCGTTCACTTGTGCACGTCTACACCGACGGCAGCGTCGCAGTTTCAACCGGAGCCGTTGAAATGGGCCAGGGCGTTAACACAAAAATGGCGCAAGTCGCGGCGAAGATGTTTGGCCTCGATATCGGCCATGTCCGCGTCCATACGACGAACACCCTGCGCATCGCACCAGCCCGACCGCCGCCTCCGCCGCCGCCGATCTCAACGGTAAAGCAACTCAGCTTGCATGCGAAACGATCCGTGACCGTTTGTTTGAAGTCGCCAAAGATCTGGTAGAAGCATTGTCAGTAGAGGATCTATCTCTGGAAAATGGCTTCGTTTATCGCAACGGTGAAAAGACCGATTTGACATGGCAGAACCTCGTAATGGAGGCACATCTCCAACGCGTAAACCTCAGCGAACACAGCCATTACGCGACTCCCGGCATTGGTTTTGATTGGACGACCGCAAAGGGTCATCCATTCGCATATCACGTCTATGGAACAGCGATCGTGGGCGTGACGGTCGATTGCCTTCGCGGCCGCTACGAGGTCGATTATGTGAAATGCTGTCACGATTTCGGCACCTCAATGAACACCGCCGTTGACCTCGGCCAGATCGAGGGCGGCATCGTTCAAGGCCTCGGCTGGGTCACGATGGAAGAGGTCGTCTATGACGAAAAAGGCAAGCTCCGCTCAAACGCCCTATCGACCTACAAGGTGCCGGACATTTACTCCGTACCAAAAGATATTGACGTTCTTCCGCTTGAGACCGACCGCAACAATCTCGCCATCTTCAATTCCAAAGCCGTCGGCGAACCGCCGCTAATGTACGGCATCGGTGCGTACTTCGCGATCCGTAACGCTGTCAAAGCATTTACCGATTGCTCGCCCGCGTTTGATCTGCCGTTCACGCCGGAAAAAGTGCTGATGAATCTCTATCCCCAAGACTGACTTAAAAAGGATGGACAGGATAAACAGGATTTTGCGTGTCTTAAATCCTGCTCATCCTGTATATCCTGTTCAAAATCGCCTCTACATCTACACATCCGTGCGGTAAAATCTTTCCGTGGCTCACGAACTCGAATTCTGGCAATTTATCGCCTCGCGTCTTAAAAACGGCGAGACGGTAATGGTGCTCGTCGTTGCCGAAAGCCATGGCAGCAGCCCTGGACGAGCCGGTTACAAAATGGCGGTCGCGGCGGACGGCGAACTAGTCGGCAGCATCGGCGGCGGCGTGATGGAAATAAATCTCGTCGAGCAAAGTCGAGCCGCTTTGTCAGTAGCGTCGGCGTCAGCCGATGCGAAAATCATTGAGCAAGAGCATCGCCGGAACGCCGAGAACCCATCCGGCATGATCTGCTCTGGGCGTCAGACGGTTATCACGCGGCGACTGACCGCAGACGACGCAAAGACAGTCGATGCAATTATTACCGCTCTCGAAACAAAAGAGTCGTTGTCGCTGACTATCACGCAAAACGAGTTCACCATCGGGCCGTCTAAAACCGGGACTCCAAATAATGCATTCGAAAAACGTACAGAAACTGACTTCAGCTATTCCGAAAATCTCGGCCCGAAAAATGAGCTTTTCATCATCGGCGGCGGGCATTGTGCGCTTGCACTGAGCGAGGTCGCGTCGAGGCTCGATTTTCGTATTTCGATCTTCGACGACCGTCCTGAGTTGAATACGATAGAGAAAAATCAGTTTGCTGACGAGATCACGATCATCAACAGTTATGAGCAGATCGGCTCCCATATTACCAACGGTGGCAACATTTACGTTGTCCTTATGACGCTCGGCTATGCGAGCGACGAGACAGTCATACGTTCATTATTCGAGAGAGATTTTAAGTATTTTGGTGTACTTGGCAGCAAAGCAAAGATGAAAACTCTGCTCACTGCACTCGAAAAAGTAGGCTTTGACAAAGACCGTCTTTCCCGCATCCGCACGCCGATCGGTCTGCATATCAACAGCCGCACGCCCGAGGAGATCGCTATTTCTATCGCTGCGGAGATGATCTCGGTTAAAAATTCGTAAGTGCAGCTCAATATTTGATAGAATCACTTTCCGGCCAAAGTGTTTTACCCAAATGAACAGCAATACCGTTCCTAAACCTAACAAACGAAGTAATTTACGCAATATCTTAGGGCGTGAATACTACTCCCTAAAACGCCGGCTCAAATGGCTGCAAATGTCGCGGCAATTTGCCAAACCCGACGCGAGCGTCAAGCTCGCGCATTCGATCATGCGTCACCGCTCGATGATGCTGCGCCCCCTTCGCGATGTCGAGATGTATCTGCAGCACAACAAGATCACAAATCTGCGGCTCGCCATCGCTCCGATAAATGGCATGGTCATTCGCCCGGGCGAAACATTCTCGATATGGCAGCGGGTCGGCCGCCCGACCGCCGGACGCGGATTTCTCGAAGGGCTCGTCCTGCACAACGGCCGCATCGAAAAAGGCATCGGCGGCGGCCTCTGCCAACTTGGCAATCTGCTTTACTGGATGGCTCTGCATTCGCCGTTGACGATCACCGAGCGATACCGCCACGGCTTTGACGTTTTCCCCGATATCAACCGGACCATCCCGTTCGCCTGCGGAGCGACGCTCGCCTATAACTACATCGATCTGCAGTTGCGTAACGACACCAATGACACGTTTCAAATAAATTTGTGGATCGACGAGGAGTATTTGAACGGCGAGATCCTCAGCGATCGCGCGTCCGAATTTGAATACATGATCTACGAGACGGACCACCTCATCAAGATGCAGCGGTGGGGCGGCTACACGCGGCACAACCGCATCTGGCGTCGGCAAACGAGCCTCATCGACGGCCTCACGTCCGAAACCCTCGTCACCGAAAACCACGCCATCATGATGTACAATCCGCTGCTTACTGCTTGAACGGCATTACGCGGCGATCAGCATTGCCAGATTTATATCACTTGCCGGAAACAACTGTTTTGTGTGCGGACAGCGATATTTGTTGGTCTGCATATAGGCGATCGTCGCCGGCAGATCGCCGCCGGGATAGACTTCGCGAAGCGCGGTCTTGTTGAGGTCAGGAGATTCGAGCGAGATCTGCACATGCACCGAATGCGGCTGTCCGCACTGGTCGCACGTCACGTAAACTTCATATAAGGTCATACCGGAAAGAGTATCACGCCGCCCCGGCATTAGAAACCTAGGCGCCCTTGGGAACAAATCCTCCGCACCGGTGTCTAACTAATCAGAACGCTTGGGCACCGGCGTTCAGGAGGATAATAAAATGTTTGATAAATTGATCGTTTCCGAACCCGAAGGGGCAGATTTTCGCAATCGCCGCAGCTACTTTATGGTGTCATCGTTCGTCGTGGGCATACTCTTTGTCACGGCGGTCGTCATCAGTATTTATGCTGCGGATTATGGTCTCGGCAGTCGCAGCTTTGAGCTAAGCGACCTGATCGCACCCGCCGATATGGCAGCCGTCGCCCCCGAACCACCAAAACAACAGATCCGCACAACGACACAGTCAAGTTCGATTAGCAAACTGCCGACGCGCCAGGTTAATATGGCTCGCGTCGATGAACCGACGATCGTTCCTACAACTATCTCAACGGCTCAGAATACTCAAAAGGCACGTCCCGAAGACGGTCGGTTCATTATCTCTAATATTAATACCGATCCGGACGGCTCTAACGGCATTCCCCGGAACATCGGCGACCCAGCCGAGGGCACGCAGACCTTGGGAACAAATATTCAGGGAAATACCAAGCCACCTGTCGAAGCCGATCCCCCGCCTGTCGTTAAAAAAGATCCGCCCAAAACCACTGTTTCCGGTGGCGTCATGAACGGCAAGGCTCTCAAGCTGCCCAAACCTAGCTATTCCGCAGCGGCAAAAGCTGTCGGCGCACAAGGTCAGGTAACCGTGCAGGTGCTGATCGATGAAAGAGGAAATGTTGTCTCGGCGAATGCTGCCAACGGCCATCCGCTTCTGCGTCCCGAGGCAGAGCGAGCCGCGAGAGGTGCTAGATTCACGGTCACGACACTGTCCGGCGTTGCGGTCAAGGTCACAGGCGTTATCGTCTATAACTTTGTTAGATAAGTCAGAACCATCTGCTGTCCAGATGCAGAAGCCCGCGCGTAAGCAAGGG
>JBEBGA010000277.1:0-4213 GCA_040081695.1 Pyrinomonadaceae bacterium | reverse complement strand
GACCAGAGCAGCGGGAACATTACGCTCGGCATTGTCACCGGGGAGCGCGTTGTCATTCCGCAGGCCCAGGTCACAACAATGCGCGAGTCCGCAGTTTCAATCATGCCCGAAGGATTGGTCAAACCACTGAAATCCCAGGAACTGCGCGACCTGTTCAGCTTTCTCCAGAGCGCAAACAAGGTCGCCTCCAAATAATGAAGACACGCATCGCACTTTCTTGCCTCACTCTCGTGACTGCAATCGCGAACCTCGACGCCGCAGACACACCACGCATCTACGAGAACAAACTCACGCCAATCAAGCGGCCCAGGCCCTTGCTCGCGGATCATCCCGAGTGGGTCGAGCCGATTCGCGAGAAAAATCGTTGGGAGTCTCCTGCCATCGTGAACGACCAAGATGCAGACCTGCATGTGCGCGCTTGGCGCTGGAGTTACAACGCTCGCGGCATCATTGAGACGCCGAACCACCTTCGTGCCAGCCAGACCGCAATCGTCATGGTTCATCCGTGGGGCATTGATGATGGCCAAGGTTGGGATACGCCCGAACCCGCGGGTGTCGCCGACTTTTGCACGCCGGAGAAAAATCATCTCGCAGCAAAACACACACGCGGGGTGATTGATCCGTTCCACAGATCGCTGCGAGGAAAGGTCGGCGTGATCCTCTACAGTCTGCCAGGCGAGTGCGATCCGATTCGCCGCAAAATGTACCGTTCGTTCACGCACAACCCCGACGCAGCCGAACGAAAGCAAGGCGCAGCAGAACTCGAAGCAAGGCTGCGCGGCTTCAATTATCGCGGAGAGCCACTTGTGAACTCGCTCACGCTCTCAAGTGACAAACCGGTGGTGGATTACTTCAAACAATTTCCCGGCCTCGACGCTTATCGCTACAACAATCCGGGTTTCTGGCAGCTCCCAATTCCCGTCACACGCGACGTCACTGTTCACCCGGAGGACGTGGTGGTTTACGATGGCGAAGGCTACGACAAGCTAAAGGCATTTCTCCAGCAGCAAGGCATCCGCCATGTGCTGCTCACGGGCTATGCCACGGACATGTGCTACGCGCGCACCTGCGCCGGCTACGAGAATTTGTCGAAGGATTTCAACACGTTCCTCGTCGGCGATGCCACCCTCGCGACTTTCCCGGCGCACGTGACGCCGAAGTTCGCCACCAGCGCGCATATCGCATTCGCTTCGCTCAATCAGCTCGTCACCCAAATTTCATGGATCAAATATGAACCAAAGCGGAAATAAGCCCACACCGGCAGGAGCGCGGACCTCCGAGTCGGCGAGTCTTCAAGGATCCCGCCAGGAACACGCGGACTCGGCGGTCCGCGCTCCAAATCGCCGCGAGTTTGTCCGCAACATTTCGTTGGCTGGAGCGGCGGCAGGATTGGGTGGCGTTGGCGTGCTGGCTCAACCCACTCCGGCACCGCAACGCGACAAGGCGCTCATCGCCATCACGCTCGACCTCGAAATGGCGCGCAATTTTCCAAAGTGGGAGGACTCGCACTGGGACTACGAGAAGGGAAATCTCAATGACGACGCCAAGCGTTACGCCTACGCAGCACGAGCCGGCATCGCGACCGCTGACAACAAGGCAAAATACTGGAGCGACTTTACTGCGAACAAAGACATTAGCGAGAGCTGGATCGAGGCGGCGTTTGGCCCGTTCAATTCGGTAAGACATTCCGATCTGACCTTACCGTATCTCGAACGAGCCCTCGCCGAGCTGCCAAACCACAAACGCACCCGCAAGATATTTTTTGTCAACGGCTGGCTCGGTGCTTTCATCGGCGGCCAAAAGAACGAAGCCGCCCTCACCATCGTCAACAAATTTCTCACCGACAACCCTAACCTAGACCGCGACCTGCGGCTAAAGATCCTCGAAAACGTCGACCTGATCGAACGGGCGGTAAAGATCCGCAGCAAATTTAAATAACGCTATTACAGCTTGTTGCAGAAGCTGTGCTTTTCGGTAAATACGTATTTGCAGCCGGTCTGCATCTCGTCCATTCCCGCTTTGCGGCATTGCTCCGTGGTCCACTCGCTTTCTTTCAGGCTCAAGAGTGGCGGCACGCCGACGCAGAAATCAGGTACGGGTTTTGCGTTCGTGAGGCATTCCCCAACAAAAACGCGCAGGCCGATCGCCGCTCCAAGATCCGTAAAAGCGGCCGTTCGAGAACGCTTTAGCGCTTCGACAATGCAGCCTTGCTGGTCGGCCGTTTTTGCGAGCTCTAACCCCGCCGCCTTATCCTCAGCGGTACTTTCATTAATGCGCTTTGTAGCATAGTCCATCGCAAATTTACCGCCGACGATCAGGACCACTAAGCCTATCAACAACACACCGCCGCAGCCGATCGCGATCTTTCCGGTTTTTGTCATAATTTCCTCGCAGGCTCGCCATTATATAGGATTAGCCACAGAGAACACAGAGAGCATAGAGTAAGAAAATTAACAGGATAGACAGGATGAACAAGATACGCTGAATTCAAACCGTCATGGCTTTCCCCAAATCCTGCCTATCCTGTCCATCCTATTAAATAAACTCCGTGCTCTCTGTGCGCTCTGTGTGCTCTGTGGCTCACCCTTTTCAATCTTGACAAAAAAGTAACGATTTGCGAATATCTTTATTACGGTAACCGAAAACTACTATCTGAGAGAACTTTCATGAAAATTTCGGCGCAAGAGGAATATGGTCTTCGCTGTCTGGTACAGCTCGCTGTGCTGCGTACGGGCGAATCGCTGACGCTGCCGCAGATCGCTGAGCGTGAGGGCATCTCGACGGCGAACGCGGGCAAGCTGATGTGGCTGCTGAACAAGGCCGGCTTTGTCCTATCGACACGCGGGACAAAGGGCGGCTATTTTCTGGCACGGCCCGCCGGCGAGATACATCTCAACGAGATCATCAAGGTGCTTGGCGAAGAAGCGGTCGCAAAACATTGCGAAAGCTACACCGGCGTGCTCGACTCGTGCGTGCACAAAGGCGACTGCGGCATACGGCCCGTCATTGTGGGCTTGCACGAAATAGTCGAACATGCCCTGTCGCAGATCACACTCGCCCAACTGGTCGGCGGTGAGCAAAAGGTCGATGCAATGTTTCACAGTATTCAGGGCATTAATCGGGTCATCGAACCGCAGAGAGTTTAAATAAGTATGTCGACAGCAGCAGAATTACTCACAAATCGGGAATACAAATACGGCTTTGTCACGGACATCGAGACCGAGACGATCGCCAAGGGCCTCAGTGAAGACACGGTCCGGTTGATCTCGTCGAAAAAGAACGAGCCCGAGTGGATGCTCGAGTTTCGGCTCAAGGCCTATCGTAAATGGCTGACGATGGAGCAGCCCGACAACTGGGCAAATTTTGACTATCCGGCAATCGATTTTCAAAACATCTCGTATTACTCGGCGCCAAAAGAAAAAGAGAAAAAAGGCAGCCTCGATGAAGTCGATCCCGAGTTGCTGAAAACATTTGAAAAGCTCGGCATCCCGATCACGGAGCAGAAAATGCTGGCAAATGTGGCTGTCGATGCCGTGTTTGATTCGGTTTCGGTTGCGACGACATATAAGAAAAAACTGCTTGAGGCGGGCGTCATTTTTTGCTCGTTTACCGAGGCGGTCGAGCTTTATCCGGACAAGATCCAAAAATACCTCGGCTCTGTCGTACCCGTCGGCGACAATTATTACGCCGCTCTAAACTCGGCTGTTTTCTCCGATGGCTCGTTCGTATTTATCCCAAAAGGCGTCCGCTGCCCGATGGAGCTTTCGACCTATTTTCGCATCAACACGCAGGAAGCGGGGCAATTTGAGCGGACGCTAATTGTTGCAGAAGAAGGCGGTTATGTCGCCTATAACGAGGGCTGCACTGCTCCGCAGTTTGACACAAATCAGCTCCACGCAGCAGTCGTCGAGCTAGTCGCTCTGGACGACGCCGAGATCAAATACTCGACCGTTCAGAACTGGTACGCGGGTGACGAGACGGGCAAAGGCGGCATTTATAATTTTGTGACAAAGCGCGGAGCGTGCCGCGGCGTTAATTCGAAGATCTCTTGGACACAGGTCGAGACGGGCTCGGCGATCACGTGGAAATACCCGAGCGTCATCTTGCAGGGCGACAATTCCATCGGCGAATTTTATTCGGTTGCGCTGACAAATAACGCCCAGATCGCCGACACCGGCACCAAGATGATCCACCTCGGCAAAAATACAAAATC
>JBEBGA010000276.1:0-4217 GCA_040081695.1 Pyrinomonadaceae bacterium | reverse complement strand
ATTTAGCATTGTCCGAAACCGTCGCCGTCCCCCGTCTAAATAGCCGATGGCCGAGAAAACGATTGAAAAATAATCCGGTTGTCGCGAAATAGAAGCATCCTGTAGACTGGTCAATTAGTTAGATTCTGGAGATTGTTTTATGCCCGAGCTTAGTTTCGCACATAAGCGTACGTTTGCTTCCGTTACCTCAGTTTCAATGTGCTTTGTATTTCTGATGTTTTGCTCGTTGCGAACCGATGCGGCTATCAGAGACGGGCGTGTTGATCCAAACTTTGATCTTACACCCATCGTTTTTGGGGAGCCATCCGCGGCAGTTGATCGTTTAGTACCCTTGGCGAATGGGCAGATACTTGTGGGTGGGGCGTTTGTCACGATCAGTGGTTCGGACTCTTCGGGCATAGCAAGGCTGAATGCCGACGGAACATTTGACGATTCCTTTTTGGGTCAGGCCAACGCGGGCGTCACTGGTATTTTCCCCTTAAGTTCCGGCCAAATTCTCATAACCGGCGCATTTACAAGTTACGGTGGTGTCGCCCGAAATCGTGTCGCTCGATTGAATTCCAACGGTGACTTAGATCAAACTTTCAATCCCAGTATTGGAACTGATTTTATCCGTATCGTGGCGGTTCAGCCCGACGAAAAGATCATCATCGTCGGCAACTTTCTGTCGATCGGTGGCGTTCCGCGCAGTCGAATAGCCAGGCTGCATCCTGACGGAACTCTTGATCTGAGCTTTAACGGCGGGGCAGGCCCCAATAACAACACCGTTTACAAAGGGCTGATTCAGAATGACCAGAAAATAGTGCTTTTCGGCGAGTTTTCCTCCTACGATGGTGTAAATCGAAACAGTATTGCCCGAATAAATGCCGATGGCAGTCTTGATTCGACGTTTGTCCCCGAGCCTCCAACCGGGACGAACTGGGCTTACTTTGACGGCAGCTTTACTTTAGACGAAAAAATCTATCTGGCCGCTTATATCCCTGGTAGCTACAAGGTAATTAGGATTAACCAAAACGGGACCCTTGACGCTTCGTTTAGCCAGTCGCCACCCACTACGAGCGGGAGAATCCTTGCCGTTCTTGCGTTGCCAGACGGCAAGGTCGTAGCTGGCGGAGAATTTGGAGGTTTTTTCGTTAACGGAACAATACACAACCAGAGCAACTTGGTAAAATTAAATTCCAACGGCAGCATCGATACATCCTTTACGGCCCAAACCGTGCCTCAGAGTGCAGTTCGTAGTTTAAGCCTTTTGCCGGACGATAAGGTCCTAGTTGGCGGCAACTACCGTCAACTCAACTCGATCCGGAGGGGCGGGATCGGACGTCTTAATCCTGACAGTACCAGCGATTTGTCGTTCCTGGGGTTTGTCGGAAGACCAGTGACCTTTTACTCTACACATGTTTACCCGGACGGTAGTTTCTTGTTGGGGGGCGACTTTGACGCGGTTGATCGAACTTTCATAGCGAACCTCATTCGCGTCCGTCCTGACGGTTCAATTGACGAGACGTTTCGGCCGGATAGTAGCTTAGACACTCGCGTTTGGGCAATAGCTGTCCAACAGGATCAGAAGATATTGCTGGGAGGTTATGCAAACAGTTTTAAGGGGCCGCGAAAAGGGTTGTTAAGAATTAATTCGGACGGTACCCTGGACAGCAATTTTGATACGGTCATTACTCCCGATACAAATGTGTTCTCAATTGTCCCTCTGAGTGACGGTAAGATATTGATATCTGGCGACTTCCGTACCATTAACGGTGTTACTCGCAGAGGCATCGCGCGGCTCAATTCGAATGGCTCGCTCGATACTAGTTTCAATCCAAATCTTGACTCTCTAGTCGTGTGGACACTAAGAGTGCAAGCCGATGGAAAGATACTGTTGGGTGGCGAAATCTTTCAAGTTAACGGCACGACTGTGGGCGATCTTGCCAGACTTAATTCCGACGGAACACTCGATACGTCGTTCCAAATTGGGTCGGGAGCAAACAACACGGTCTATTCAATCGCTATTCTTCCGAACGGAGCGATATATGTTGGAGGGTCATTCTCTAGCTTCAACGGCTCATCACGGCGAAACATCGTAAGATTAACAACCTCAGGCGCAATCGACCAATCGTTTCGCCCTGTAAGACTTGGGGGCTTTTCTCAGCGCGTTTGGGCGATCCTTCCCCTGGCTAACGGTCAACTAGTTCTCGGAGGATCGATGAGTTCCCAGATAAATGCCGGACCCAGGGCCGGTATCATGCGATTGTTCGATGATGGGCGGATCGACTACAGCTTCAATGTTGAATCTGTCATTAGGCCATTCTCTTCGACTGGAGAGGTTTTGGGATTGGCGTTACAACCGGACAATGGCATTGTTGCGGTTGGTCAATTTGAAACGATCAATGGCTTGTCGCGATGGGGAGCAGCCCGATTGCTTACGTTTCCTTACCCAACGCGTCCCATTTTTGATTTCGACGGCGACGGAATTACCGATCAGTCTGTTTTCCGACCTTCAAATGGGAGCTGGCAGATTAGGCGTTCTCGGGTTCAATTTCCGTTCAGCGTCACGTTAGGAACCCCCACGGACAAATTGGTACCGGGCGATTACGACGGAGATTTCTTAACCGACGCAGCAGTATACCGCCCGGCTGATGGAGTTTGGTCGATTTACAATATCGCGCTGGAGACCATTACCACTCACGCCTTAGGGGTTCCGAACGACATCCCGGCTCCTGGAGATTTCGACGGCGATGGAAAAACTGACACTGCGGTGTTCCGGCCTTCTACCGGAAACTGGTGGATCAATCGAAGTCGAGACGGTCTGACCGCGATCCAGTACGGCACCTACGGCGACCTACCCGTAGTTGGTGATTACGATGGAGACGGAAGGTCCGACGTGGCAGTCTATAGGCCATTAACCGGGGAATGGTTGATTCTTCGTTCGACAGCCGGTGAGGTAAGGTTTCAGCTTGGTAATGTTTCAGACCATGCCGTACCTGCAGATTATGACGGCGATCGCAAAACTGATATTGGTATTTTTAGATCGAATACTGGAATTTGGGAGATCATCTTAAGTACAACCGGAAAGACGTTTGCACTCCCATTTGGCTCCCAGGGTGAACTTCCCGTACCCGGCAACTACGACAGCGACGACAAGTGTGACCTAGCGGTTTTTCGAGCTTCCGACAACAGCTGGCGAGTACTCAGGTCAACCGACGGAACCGTTGTAAACAGCTTTTGGGGACAAAATGGAGATATTCCGGTTCATAACGCGTTCGTAAGGGTTGCAAACTTCGTCTCTATCACCGGACGAGTGTTTTCTCCTTCAGGTACCGGACTTAGAAATACCGAAGTTACGCTAGTTGATTCTCAGAACGTTGTACGTACAGCAAGAACGAGTACTTTTGGAGCTTATACAATTGAGAATGCAGTTCCGGGGAACTACACGCTTCTAGCATCTTCTCGCCGATATCAGTTTCTACCAAGACCAATCCAAGTTAACGGCAATATGTCCCACATCAATTTCACGGGCATGGAATGACTTTGCCAACGCATGGAAATCGTGGCGACGTATGACACGAAATTACCGATCCAACGATCATGCGGCCGATGATGATAGGTGACTGAATTCGGCCGACCTCGATGAATTGGGCGTAGCGGTCTTCTTCTTTGACCTCTTCGCCTTCGGGGTCCTAAGCTGCGGCTAAAGCCAGTTGATCGTAAGCCCGGTTCTGGCACAGACTATGTGCCAGTGTTTCGGGAACGCCTCAACCGAAACGGGCTGAGGGAATTTTGCTCGGCCTGAACCCCGCCGGGCTATGTGTCGCTTCGCAGTGAGGTTGGGCTAAAGCCCGGATAGCTTTTTGGGGACAGTTTTCCACTAGCTGAAGCTAGTGGCAATTCATGAGGAATATCTACCTGAAGCTAGTGGCAATTCATCAGATCTATCGGCGTAGCTTAACCGAGCTTCGCGTAGCCTGCCTTAGGGTACAATGTCATTGCGTATGGAGACTGACAAGACGATCAACGTTATCACGGAGGGGGCGATCGAGCCGTGCGAGCGGTTAGCCAACGCTCTTGCGGAGCAGAGGGCACTCGAGACCTCAAAGTCTGACGAGGCCGCCGTCGCGGGGCGCTTGGCGGTGACGATCTGCGGCCTGGCGGGCCAATTCGGGCTGAATTCGCGCGATATGGCGGCGCGCTCAGATGGCTGGGCCCTTTTGTCAGCCGCAGCG
>JBEBGA010000275.1:0-4217 GCA_040081695.1 Pyrinomonadaceae bacterium | reverse complement strand
CCCCGTCACCTACGGCGAAGACAACATCATCGTCTGCCCCCTCCAAAAACAACACAACTTCCCAAGATTCGAGATCCTAACCCTAGAACACGAACGCACCCACACCCTGCGAAGCTTCGACCGCCAGCAGCTAATTGAGCAATGCCGCGACCTCCACAAAATAAACTGGCCCCAAAGAAAAATCGCCGACCACCTGAATATCAGTCTTACGACCGTGAATCGGTATTTAAGTGACTATTCTAAAAAAATCGGTGAGGTGATGCTGAATCGTGATAGAATTCTGACAAAGACGTGACCAGAGAAATAGATAATACTTGACGTAACACAGTTCGTTTTGTTCTCACCACAATGTTTACGCACGCTTTTCTAACATTAACCTTCGCCATTATGGCTATCGGTGCCGTTGCTCAGGACGACATTTTCTCACCCACCGGAGGCTCAGCTACGACAACTATCGTTCGTGACGGATCGGTGGATCCTACCTTTAGATTGTTTGCCGGCCAGCATGCTACCGGTACGGTCAATGCGTTGGCCAAGGGGCCTGGAAATACTTTGTATGTTGCAGGTTTCCTGTTATCTATCAACGGTGCACCGGTGCCGCATGTTGCTCGCTTGAATCCGGACGGCAGTGTCGACAGCACTTTTAATGTAGGTAGCGGTCCTAACATTACCGTAACAAAGCTTTTCGTCCAGCAGGACGGCAAGGTCCTTATTAGCGGTCTGTTCTCATCCGTAAATGGAGTTGCTCGCAACGGGACGGCTCGCCTAAACACCGATGGATCATTAGATAGCTCATTTCCTCAGATCGTCTCAAATACGTCCTCAGTGAGACTAGACTTTTGCGGAGTCGAGCCGGACGACGACATATTTGTCTGCGGCGACTTTACAATGGTCAATGGTGTTGCTCGAAGCGGAATGGCTCGTTTGACATCTTCCGGGATGGTCGATCAGACCTTTTCTATTGGTTCTGGTTTCGGACCCTCTCAGTCTTCATCGTTATTCGCCGTCACTCCCGTTGATGGCGGGAAACTCCTTTTAGGAGGCTTTTTCACGACCATCAACGGCGTCGCGCGAAACGGAATTGCCCGCCTCAACCCGGATGGAAGTCTTGACCAGACGTTTGTACTTGACGGTTCACTTTTTCTTGGAACACCTATAGTTAGCATTCAGCCTCTCGGCGGGGGCCGGATATTAGTTGCCGGTACTAACCGGCTTGCACGGATTTTTGCTGATGGTAGTCGCGATCCTGCTTTTGCAAATG
The DNA here is from genome assembly GCA_040081695.1 of Pyrinomonadaceae bacterium. Classification (GTDB taxonomy): domain Bacteria; phylum Acidobacteriota; class Blastocatellia; order Pyrinomonadales; family Pyrinomonadaceae; genus OLB17. The sequence goes on along the minus strand of JBEBGA010000275.1, from coordinate 2,956 downwards.
ACCTGACATTTTCTTCAAACGCCAGGTTTGCCATTTCTCAAACTGACGGAAAGATCATCGTGGGTGGATCATTCAACGAGGTGCAGAGTGGAAGTCTGGACCAGTCTTATCTACAGCCTATCCCATTCCCACAAACCCAAAATTCAGACTCAACATTCTTAAATACTGGAATACTAAGTCAAGACGGAAAGATCATAACGGGCGGATTCTACACTTCAAGCCCCGGCAAGGCAATGCTCAGAGTAAATTCGGACGGATCGCTGGACAATGATTTTCGTGGTAATGTGTTGACCCGTGCGCTAGTCTTCACGGGCCTTCTTGAGCCGGATGGCAAGATACTCGTGGGGGGAACCTTTCACTACCTCGGCTCAACCGCGCGACCGCAGCTTGGCCGCCTCAATGTTGATGGAACGGTAGATGCCACTTTCGTTCCAGGCGTGAACTTTAGAAGTGTTGTTTATTCGGTGATCAGACAACCGGATGGCAAGTATCTGGTAGGAGGATACGTGGATCATCTAGAGAATCCCAGCCCGGCCGTTTGGAGGCTGATGCCAGATGGAAGTCTCGACACCAGTTTCACTTCGCCCATTTTGAATTCTTCCAGTTATGTCTACTCAATGGCCTTGCAGCCTGATGGCCGGATTATTATCGGTGGCAGCTTCAACACGGTTAACGGCGTGGAGAGGCGAAGCCTTGCCCGACTAAACCAAGATGGATCGCTCGACAGCATGACCGTCCCCATCCAAACATTTTCGGGTGGTATAGATGACATTTTCATACAGCCGTCGGGGAAGATCGTTATTGCGGGATCATTCCAGGGTCCGAGCGGATCAGGTATCGGCGGAATCGCTCGCGTGAATGCTGATGGAACTCTAGACCCAAGTTTCACCGCAAACTTTGGGGGTTTCTTTTCCTCGGTGAAGAGTCTCAGCCGAATCGGTGACGACTTTTATGTAGGGGGAAGCATTAATTTTACCGGCGGTGGATCGAAGCAGCCGCCTGTTAAGATGGATCAGGATGGAAGGGTTGATATGGGGTTCTCCGCCAACTTCACGGAGGGGCATCGGGTATCCCCACTAAACGACAGCAAACTACTCATTGCCGGCAAGTTTCAGGCATTTGCATACTCCGGCCGCCGCTATTCGATCGCTCGTATACTTTCAAACGGAGGTATCGATAATACATTTGATGCTGGGCCATTTGTAACGAATCTAGGACAGTTCCAGGAATCCGTGTACGAGGCCTTTCCGCTTTCACAAGGCAAAATATTTGCATCCGGCATTTTTGATTCGATTGCGGGGGAGCCGCGGCTGTCTATGGTTAGACTCGATATCAACCGACCGGTTACTCGTGTAATCAATGATTTTGACGCCGATGCAAAAGTCGACCCATCAGTTTTCCGCCCTTCGGATGGGACATGGCGTCTTCTCAGGTCGACGATGGGAATGTACAACATTACTCTTGGTGCAACTGGCGACCGAATGGTTCCGGGAGACTATGACGGTGACGGCGTAACGGATGCGGGCGTATACCGTCCTGCGGAAGGTAGGTGGTACGTCGCTCAAAGTTCGAACGGCGTCATTACAACTTTCACTCTCGGAACATCGAACGACTTTGCGACTCCGGGCGACTTTGATGGCGACGGGAGAACAGATTACGCCATATTCAGACCGAGTAACGGCCAATGGACTATTGTGCGGACTTCGGACGGGACGACTTTGAATACAACGCTTGGTCAAGCGGGAGATTTACCGGTGATCGGAGATTACGACGGAGACCGACGAGCAGACATCGGAGTGTTCCGGCCGTCTACAGCAACGTGGCATTTGCAACGGTCGACGGCTGGCGATTTCGTCTTCCAATTCGGAAATAGTTCTGACCGGACGGTTCATGCAGATTATGATGGCGACGGCCTAACCGATCTGGGCATGTTCCGTCGGTCGGATGCGACGTGGCGGCGGTATTTCATGGGACCACAGACGTCGGATGCCGTCGCATTCGGTGACTCAACGGACCTTCCGGTTGCGGGCGACTATGATGGCGATGGGCGTGCGGATATCGCGATGTATAGACCGTCTACATCGAGATGGTTCATCAAAAGGACTTTACTGGGTGACCTTGAAGTTCTATTTGGATCGCCCGGCGATAGCCCGATTCCGAACGCCTTTGTCTATTCTGCTGGTCTCGAAGGCGATATAGGTCCGAGGCCCATGGGTGAGGGGCAAATTCAAACAAACGACGTAGTTCAGGCAAGGCGTTTTGTCGCTGGCCTTGATACGGTTACGACGGGAATGAACGAGTTTCAGCGTGCCGATACATCTCCGAGGGCTACATTTGGCGACGGCGTAATGTCGGCCGCAGACGTGGTGCAAGCTCGTCGCTATGCTTCAGGTCTTGATCCACTAACCGACGCTGCCGGGCCCGGGCTTGCCGCGTTGCGGAGCGACTTTTCCTTGTTTGGCAATGTGTTCCCCGATATATGGATCCCGGGAATCCACTCCCGAAGCGAGTTACGCATAGTTCCTAAACAGCTTGCAAAACCAAATCAAATCTCATTTCCGATTGAACTGATCACAGATGAATGCCCGACAGCAATGAGCTTTACGCTTGAATACAACAGCGCTCAACTTTCGAATCCGCGTGTTTTCCTAGGAAGCGGGCTAGTCTCTGAAGCCGCTCTGACGCAGAACGTCGCCCGCAAGGGATTGGTCGCTATTGTTATCGATTCCACCAGAACTCTGGTTCCTTGTGTGGCTACAGAGAGAGGTCCCAAGGAGGCAAATGTGGTCTTGACGGTGACGTTTGATACATCTTCTAGATACAGGAGAGATTTTGCCGCTGTTCGATTTTCGAATCGAATTGCCCCAATAAGCCTTTCAGATTCGTCTGGTGTGGACTTACCGATATTTGGCTCTGACAAATGGTTTCGGTAGTGTGGAAGTCAAAAGTCTATCCG
>JBEBGA010000274.1:0-4226 GCA_040081695.1 Pyrinomonadaceae bacterium | reverse complement strand
TTTTTGCTCAAGCATCGCTGCGAGCAGATGCTCCGGCTCGACCTGCTGGTTCTGAGCTTTCTCGGCGACGCCGATTGCTTCCTGTACCGCTTCTTGTCCGCGAATTGTAAATCTGTCAAATTTCATAACGCCCTTCCTAAATGACTAGCGGTGAATGATGAATGTTACACCCACCATTCACCGCTTTATTATCTACCGCTAAGACGCGGGTGTCATGCCCCGGCGGTCTTTGCTTTGTCGCCCGTCTCGATCGTTTTTGGCTCTGAGTCAAAACCCAAAACCTCGATCTTGCGGGCCTTGGTGTCTTCACGCTTGGCCAGCGTCACGTGCAAGATGCCGTTGTTAAATTCGGCCCTTGCTCCCTCTGCCGTCACCGTCTGAGGCAGTGTAAACGAACGTGTGAACGCGCCGTACGAACGCTCGATGCGATGGTAATTATCGCCCTCTGTCTTTTTCTCAAACTTGCGTTCGCCCGAAAGCGTCAGCATATTATTTTCAAATGATAGCTCAAAATCGCCGCGGTTCATTCCGGGCAATTCGGCTTCGAGCACGAGATTGTCTTTATTTTCAAAGATATCTACTTTCGGTGCCCAGGCTCCATTGAGCATCTCTTCGCGGTTAGCTCCAAGTGGTGCGACCGCCGAAAAAATGCGTGCCATATCTTCCTGCAGTCCGCGAAACTCCTTAAATGGATCGTATTTGACTATGTTCATGATCATTTCCTCCAAAAAATCTAGATTAATGACTAATTACTTAGTCTAAAAGAATAATAAAATATGAGTGTGATGTTGTCAAGTATCTTTTTTGCCAAATTTCGAAGATTTTTTTGGCATTTTTAGATGACACTTGCGGCATTGTCGGGTATATTGGTTGACGCACCTTTCTAATTCGAATGAAGAATCTTTTTCGCGAAGTTCTCTGGCCTTTAGTAGCTGTCCTTGCGGCCTTTGTCGTCGGCGGGATCATAATTGTGATCCTCGGCGATAATCCGCTGACGGCCTATGGCTGGCTGCTGTCGAGTTCGTTCGGATCCGTCAAGGACATCGGCTGGACGCTACATTACGCGACGCCGCTGATATTTACGGGGCTCGCGGTTGCGGTTGCGTTTCGCTGCGGATTGTTGAATATCGGTGCCGAGGGGCAATTATATGTCGCGGCTTTTGCGACCGCCTGGGTCGGGATGAAATTTGGCGGTGTCGCGACCAAGGTTGTTGGCGAAGGCACCGCGATCGCCGATCTGCCGGCTATCGTACTGGTGCCGATGTGTATATTGACGGCTGTCGTCGTAGGCGGACTCTGGGGAGCCATCCCGGGTATTTTACGGGCGAAATTTGGTTCGCATGAGGTCATCAACACCATCATGCTCAACTTTATCGGCATCGCTCTCGTCAGTTATTTTACGCAATATTATTATAAGGTACCCGGCGACCCGATCCTGCAAACCGCCAACATCGGCGAAGCCGCACAAATACCTCAGCTAAACCAGTTTCTGACATTTATCCCAAAAGACGTTCCGCTCAATCTGTCGTTTATCATAGCGATATTGATGTGCGTGCTCATTTACGTTTTCCTCTGGAAGACAAAATGGGGTTACGAACTGAGGGCCGTCGGACAAAACGCATCGGCCGCGGAATACGGCGGCATCAACCCAAAGAAGCAGATCATCCTCGCAATGACGCTTTCGGGTGCCTTAGCCGGAATGGTGGCAATCGGCGAGGTATTGGGCACGCGTCATAATTATTACGACGGATTTTCTGCGGAATGGGGCTTTCTCGGTATAGCCGTTGCATTGCTCGGGCGTAATCATCCTGTCGGCGTATTTATCGCGGCGATATTTTTTGGCGTGCTGCTGAGGGGCGAGATATTCGTCGATGCCTTTACCGCAAAGGTGTCAAAGGACCTCGGATGGGTCCTACAGGCGATCATCATATTGTTTGTGGCGTGTTTTCAAAAGTTTACTAAGAGATAAGTCATGGGCGAGATATTAACAATTGCATTGCTTTTCTCGGCTCTCCGCTTGGCGACGCCGCTTATCTTTGCGGCTCTCGGCGGGTTGTTCTCGGAGCGCTCGGGCGTTATTAACATCGCTCTCGAGGGGCTGATGCTGGCGGGGGCATTTACCGCTGCGGTCACGACTTATCAGTTTCAAAACCCATATCTTGGATTTGTTTTCGGCATCCTCGCGGGCGGATTGCTTGCGTATGTCTATGCTATCGCTTGTATAAAATTTGAGGCCGATCAGGTCGTTGCCGGAATGGCGATCAACTTTTTGATGATCGGACTGCCCGCTCTGATCAGCGGTGCCGTGTATGATTCGTCCGGCTCAACGCCGCAGATCGATAAGGTCGATCAGCTGCCTAACTATTTCAACAACATCTCGCTCGCATCGATCATCGCACTATTACTGATACCGATCTGTTGGTACGTAATGTACAAGACACCATTCGGCCTCAGGATCAGAGCGGCGGGCGAAAACCCGCAGGCCGCAGATGCCGCCGGTATCAATGTGCTCAAGCTACGCTACGTTGCGGTCATCATTTCGGGAGTTCTCGCGGGAGCCGGAGGAGCTTATCTTTCGATCGGGCAGAGCTCGCTCTTTACGCGTAATATGACCGCCGGACGCGGCTTTATCGCACTCGCGGCACTGATCCTTGCAAAATGGCGGCCCGTGCCGGTGCTGGTCGCGTGTCTTTTCTTTGGCTTTACCGAGGCGATCGCCATTCAGGTGCAGGGTGCGTCATGGGCAAAGATCGGCGGCGAAGACATCCCGGTTCAGTTCATCCAGATCATCCCGTATGTCCTGACGATCATCGTGCTTGCTGGCTTCATCGGCCTGTCGAGAGCACCAAAGGCATTGGGCATTCCTTATAGAAAGGAGAATTAAGATTCCGTTTTTGCCACGAATTACACGAATAGCACGAATTCAGATTTTTCTATTTGTGTCATTCGTGCAATTCGTGGCTAAATTTCTTTTGGCTCTTATTTAATATGTCATACGAAAATGCCGCTGAGGCAGCTGAGTTTATTAAGAGTAAGTATCCGGGCGAGGTTCGCACGGCGATCGTTCTCGGCAGCGGACTTGGGGCGTTTGCCGATGAGCTGACCGATGCGGTTAAGATCCCGTATGAGCAGATACCCGGTTTTGCCCGCTCGACGGTTGAGGGACACGCGGGGCAGCTTGTGCTTGGAAAAATAGGTGACGTCGCGGTCGCCGTCCAGCAGGGCCGCTTTCACTATTACGAAGGCTACGATATGGAGCAGGTGATGCTGCCGGTTCGCTCCTTTGGTTTGCTTGGTGTTAAAAATGTGATCCTGACCAACGCCGCCGGCAGCCTCAGCTCGGACATGCAGCCCGGCAGTTTGATGCTGATCTCTGATCATCTTAATTGCATGGGTACCAATCCGCTGCGGGGGCCAAATGACAGCCGTTTTGGTGCTCGGTTCCCCGACATGACGACTGTCTATGATCGCGAGTTTCAAGAGTTCGCTGAAACAGCGGCTCACGATATTGCTCACGAAAGGTTTGAAAAGGGTCTCGACGAGACCAAGGTTGATTTCCTAAACCGAGGCATTTATTGTGCCCTCTCGGGCCCGACGTATGAGACACCGTCGGAGGTCCGTATGTACCGCCAGCTTGGCGCTGACGCTGTCGGTATGTCCACAGTGCCGGAGGCGATCGCGGCACGGCACATGGGGCTCAGGGTACTTGGTATTTCATGCATTACAAATCTCGCGGCCGGCATGAGCGGCGAAACGATCAACCATGAAGAAGTGATGGACACCGGCGCCCGCGTCGCTGAGGTTTTCAAAGAATTGCTGCGTCGAATAGTTTCTAAGATCAATTAACAGGATATACAGGATGGACAAGATAATTTAATTTTGTCTTGCTTACATCCTGCCTATCCTGTTTATCCTGTTAGAATTGTGTTTATGATAATCGGTATCTGCGGCGGGACTGGCTCCGGCAAAACAACTATTGCGCGTGCGATCGTCGAGGCGGTCGGTGAGAAAAAGGTCGTGCTCGTCGAGCAGGATTCGTATTACCGCAACCTCTCGGACATGCCGCTTGACGAACGTCATCAGGCAAATTTCGATCATCCCGACTCGCTCGACAGCGATATGCTCGTCAATCACATCCTGCGTTTGAAGCAGGGTCTGTCGGCCGAGATGCCGCTTTACGATTTCAAAACTCACACCCGCAGCGACAAAATTGAGATCATTGAACC